>NZ_JBSGBK010000048.1:0-61757 GCF_053601215.1 Amycolatopsis sp. NPDC004772 | reverse complement strand
TCATTTTCCCCCCCCGCCTCGTCCCCGCCCCCCTTCCGCTGGGGTTTTGTTTCGTTCAGCTTTGCTTACACCCCCCCCCCCCCCCCCACGACCGGTGGGTTCAGACGATCGGGTCGTGCACGGTGACGAGCTTCGTGCCGTCCGGGAAAGTGGCCTCGACCTGCACGGAGTCGACCATCTCCGGCACGCCGTCGAGCACCTGCTCCCGCGAAAGCACGGTCCGGCCGCTGGCCACCAGGTCGCTGACCGTGCGGCCGTCGCGGGCGCCTTCGAGGACGTGGTCGGTGATCAGCGCGACCGCCTCGGGGTAGTTGAGCCGGACACCGCGGTCCAGCCGCTTCCGCGCGACGTCGGCCGCCACGTGGATGAGCAGCTTGTCGCGCTCCTGCGGGCTGAGGTGCATCCGCTAGGTCTATCACCCGAAACCGGGGAGCGCCTGGTTCGGAAACACAGGATTTACCTGGGCTTCGTCACACTAAGTGGTGAAAATTCTCCGGCCTGACCGGACGTGTGACTGAATCGTTCTCGTAATCGTGACCGAAACCACCGCTTCTTTCGATTGCCACCCGCCCGTCAAGAGAGCAAGGTCTATCCATCCGTGCGATGTGGCGCGCGTTCAGTGCGCTTGTCCCAACCGCGCGACCAGCACCAACCAGCCGGGGAAAAGCGCACCGAAAGGTTCCGCGAAACAGTGACTACCTCCACGATCAGCAAGCCTCAGCCGTCCGGCCAACCCGACGACGGCTTCCGACCGGGCCTGGAAGGCGTCGTCGCCTTCCACACCGAAATCGCCGAACCCGACCGGGACGGCGGTGCGCTGCGCTACCGCGGCGTCGACATCGAGGACCTCGCCGGCAAGGTGACCTTCGGTGACGTGTGGGGCCTCCTCGTGGACGGCCGGTTCGGTCACGGCCTGCCGCCCGCCGAGCCGTTCCCGCTGCCGGTGCACACCGGTGACGTCCGGGTCGACGTCCAGGCCGCGCTGGCCATGCTCGCCCCGATCTGGGGGTACCGCCCGCTGCTCGACATCACCGACGACGAGGCCCGCGAGCAGCTGGCCCGCGCCTCGGTGATGGCGCTGTCCTACGTCGCCCAGTCGGCGCGCGGCATCGGCCAGCCCGCGGTCCCGCAGACCCGCGTCGACGAGGCCCACTCCATCACCGAGCGGTTCCTCGTCCGCTGGCGCGGCGAGCCGGACCCCGCGCACGTCAAGGCGCTGGACGCCTACTGGGTGTCGGCCGCCGAGCACGGCCTCAACGCTTCGACGTTCACCGCCCGCGTCATCGCCTCCACCGGGGCGGACGTGGCGGCGGCCATGTCCGGCGCCATCGGCGCGATGTCCGGTCCGCTGCACGGCGGCGCCCCGGCGCGCGTGCTGCCGATGATCGAAGAGGTCGAGCGCACCGGTGACCCGGAGGGCCTGGTCAAGGGCATCCTCGACCGCAAGGAACGCCTGATGGGCTTCGGCCACCGCGTCTACCGGGCCGAGGACCCGCGGGCCCGCGTGCTGCGCCGGACCTGCCAGGAGCTCGGCGCGACCCGCTACGAGGCGGCCGCCGCGCTGGAGCAGGCCGCGCTGAAGGAGCTGCGCGAGCGGCGCCCGGATCACCCGATCGAGACCAACGTCGAGTTCTGGGCCGCGGTCATCCTGGACTTCGCCCAGGTCCCGCCGCACATGATGCCCGCGATGTTCAGCTCGGCCCGCACCGCCGGCTGGGCCGCGCACATCCTGGAGCAGAAGCGCACCGGACGCCTGGTGCGGCCGTCGGCCAAGTACGTCGGCCCGGCGCCGCGCAGCCCCGAGGACGTCGAGGGCTGGGAGCTCGTCACCAAGCACTGACGCTCGTTCACGAACCGGCCGGTACCCCCGTGGTGCCGGCCGGTTCGTGCTTCGCGGTGGCCTCGAGCATGGCCGTGAGCTGGTCGACCAGCCAGCCGTCGAGGTCTTCGCGGGCGACACTGCGCTCCTGCAGCCAGCTCAGCAGCGCGCCCTCGACGACGGCCGTCCAGCAGCGGAGGGTCAACGACAGCAGCGGAGAGGGGTCGGTGACGCCGAGGGTGTCCAGGATCAGCGCCACCGCCCGGTTGCGGACCTCGTCGATGGCCGCGTCCGTTTCGGACGTCGCGATCACCGAACCACTGCGCAGCAACGCGATGTACCCCGCGCGGTAGTGGTCGGCGACGTCGACCAGGCCGCGGACGGCCGCGCGCAGCCGCACCTCCGGCGGGCCCTCCTCGAGCCCGGCCAGGCCGTCGATCAGCCCGTCGGTGACCGTGCGCAGCGCCTCGACCTGCAGTTCGCGCAGGTTGGCGAAGTACCGGTAGAACAGCGGCCGCGACACCTCGGCGCGCACGACGATGTCGTCCACCGTGACCAGTTCGGGCGCCCGCGAGCCGAACAGGTCGAGCGCGGCGCGGATCAGGTCGTCGCGGCGGGCCTGCGGCGACATCCGCCGCGGCCGGCTCACGGCGTCAGGTCCAGCTTCGCGGCCGTGCGGAGCAGGCCGGGCGTCAGTCGCGAAAGGACCAGCGCGACCTTCGCCTCCGGAGTGGACGGTGCGATCGCGATGTCCTTTTCCACCGCACGCAGGATGTCCCGCGCCACGCCTTCGGGGCCGAACCCGCGCCGGGCGTACAGCTTCGAGCTCTCCTTCTGCCGCCGGCGCTGTTCCTCTTCGGACACTCCGACGAACTTCGTCGTGTTGGTGATGTTGGTCTTGACGATGCCCGGGCACACCGCCGTGACGCCGATGTGGTGCGCGGCCAGCTCGGCCCGCAGGCAGACGCTCAGGGTCAGCACCGCGGACTTCGTCGTCGCGTAGGCGGAGAGGATCTTCGACGGCAGGTAGGCGGCGGCCGAGGCGAGGTTGACGATCTGGCCGCCTTCGGCGCGCTCGGCGAGCATCGGCGCGAACGCGCGGCAGCCGTGGATCACGCCCCAGAGGTTGACGTCGATGACGCGTTCCCAGTCCTCGATGGACGTGTCGAGGAACGGACCGGACATCCCGATGCCGGCGTTGTTGACCACGATGTCCGGGACGCCGTGTTCGGCGCGGACCCGCTCGGCGAAGCGGTGCACGGCCTCGCCGTCCGAAGAGTCCACTGTGTACTCGGCGAGCCCGTGCTCACCCAGCAGTTTCAAGGTCTCCG
Organism: Amycolatopsis sp. NPDC004772; assembly: GCF_053601215.1. Lineage (NCBI taxonomy): Bacteria > Bacillati > Actinomycetota > Actinomycetes > Pseudonocardiales > Pseudonocardiaceae > Amycolatopsis > Amycolatopsis sp. NPDC004772. The sequence continues at coordinate 58,607 of NZ_JBSGBK010000048.1, read as the reverse complement.
CCGCGCTCGCTTGGTCGACGTCGGTGATGACGACGTCGGCACCCTGCTCGGCGAAGGCCAGCGCGGTGGCACGCCCGATCCCGCTGCCCGCCCCGGTGACGACGACGAGCTTGGCCTCGAACGGCCCCGCGTCGACCCGGGCCCGCCACAGGCCACGGCTCTCCGTCCCGGTCTCGACGTAGTCGATCAGCTCGGCGGCCGCGGCGGCGACCACCGCCGGCTTCGCCCTGGTCACCCAGTGCGTCCCGACGATCCGGCGAATCCGCAGGTCGGGCGCCCAGCGGGTGACCTCGGTCTGCAGCGGCGTCGTGACGTAGGCGTCGCCGGTCGGGGCCAGCACCTGCACCGGGACGTCGGCGGGGCGCGGCGCGGGGCGCGACAGCCGGGTGAACATGTTGGCGCGGTAGAGCTGGAGGCCGTGCCGGCCGTCGGACTTGTCCGGCGGCGCCGCGTCCGGCTCCATCCGCTGGATCTGCTTGCCCAGCAGGCCCGTCCGCCACAGCAGCTCCGGGATGACCGGGATCTGGAACGCCAGGATGTACCACGAGTGCAGGAACTGGCTCAGCGCGTTCTTGAGCCGCTTCGGCGTCGGGCGGCGCAGTTGGGCGCGGAACCAGGCGCCGGCGTGGTCGAGGCTCGGGCCGGAGAGGGACGTGTAGGAGGCGATCCGCCCGCGCAGGCCGTCCCCGGTGACGGCGTGCCAGGTCTGGATCGAGCCCCAGTCGTGGGCGACCAGGTGCACTTTGCCGGTCGGCTGCACCGCCTCGACGACCGCCCGCAGGTCGTCGGCCAGCTGGTCCAGCCCGTAGGACGCGCGTCCCGGCGGCTTGTCCGACTGTCCGGCTCCGCGGACGTCGTAGGTGACGACGCGGTGTTTCGCCGTCAGCCCGGCGGCTACCCCGGCCCACATCGAGCTGTTGTCCGGGTAGCCGTGCACGAGCACGACCGTGGGTCCGTCACTCCGGCCGTCGATGGTCACGGAGAGGCGGACACCGTCGCTGGCGGTCACCCACTTGTGAGACATTCTGTCATGTTAGACAACTTGTCAACAGTGCGTTCACCCGCGCGGCGGTTCCGCAAGCTCGGATCCTCGGATTTTTGCTTGTATGACAGCGTTTTCGTGGTTTCCCGTGGAACCAAGGGGGCGCCCTCAACGCTCTCGTCGGACAGGCACCGAACGTCTACTTATCTGCGAAACTTGTCAACCAGCTTGTCACTTGACACTACTTGACAGGCAAGTTGACATGTACTTGGCAGATTGGCGAATCGAGTGCTAGGTTTGCCAAAACCCCCGATCGCGGCCTAGGATCGAGACATGCAGACTCACTAGCCGCACCGACCGCACCTGGACGTGGCATGGCGGACTTACTGGTGACTGCCCCTGCTTTGATGCTCGGAGCCCTGATCACATACCTCTGGATGAAGGCTCGACTCGATCAAGAGCGCCGCTCGCACCAGGCGGAACACGAGCGCCTGAAAGCCATTATCGAGTCACTCGGACGCCTCAGGTAACGAACATCAACATGGACACCTCCACTGAGACAAGTCTCCTACTCGACGAACTTCGCCGCCTACGCAAAGGGACCGGCGTAGCGAAACCACAGTCGATCACAAACTTTGGCCCCGTGCTTCTGAAAAGGTTCTCGATCGACCCGGAAAGCGACCCCACCGACGCCTACTCTCGAGCGGTGACAGGGTTGCGCCAAGCTGCAAAATCACTCGATCCAAACTCTGCGACTGCAGCAATGGCAGCTCTCGGGCTACATGAGGACTACCAGAGCGACAACCTTGGTGAACGAGTCGCACAGTTGAGTCATGCAATGCAGACCTCCGACCGAACAACTCAACGGCGAATAGAAGACGCATTCGGCCAACTGGCCGAGGTGCTCAGTAAGCGTGCCGTAACGACCGACCCCGGCTACACGGGCGATAACGCAGACGCATGGCGAAGCCTGACGATCAGGAGCAACGTTGTCTTCTACGAGAACACGGTCGAAGTCTTCGAAGCGCGCGAGATCATTTCGAACACCGAAGCTCTTGAAACACTCCATCTGGGATTTACCGTGCCGTCACTCGACACGGAAGACCCTAAGGAATTCCTGGATATCTCCACACTTTATGGTGGAAATATCGAAAAACGACTAGCCGAAGGCGTAGCCCGCTTCGGCTTCTGGCTCAGATTGCCGCGGCCGATTTCGCGAACCGAAATACACCAGTACGGCGTCCGAGTTCGAGTTCCGATCGAACGATTCGATCCCTACCTGGCCTGCGTTCTTCGACGTCCTTGCGAGAAGTTCGACCTCACTGTGAAGTTCACGAGGCCACCCAAGAAGATCGAACTCATGTCTGAGGCATTTCAGATGGATCCGGGAGACCGCAAGGTACGATTCCCGACCGTTGCGGCCGACGCTGCAAACGAGGTTCGAGCCAGCTTCCGCGATCTGAGCCCCGGCCTGGCCTACGGCCTGCGTTGGGAGCTCTGACCCCGCGGCTGAATCCGGCTGTCCACCGATCGGTGGACAGCCGGATTCCACTGGCCGTTGGTCGGATCCGGCGGCGCGAACGGCCAGGCTTTGAGCATGACCACAGCAGTCAGCGTGCGCGGCCTGCGCAAGCAGTACCCCGGTCACCTCGCGGTGGCCGGCCTCGATCTGGACATCGCCCAGGGCGAGGTCTTCGCCCTGCTCGGCCCGAACGGTGCCGGGAAGACCACCACCGTCGAGATCCTCGAAGGGCACCGGCGGCGGACGGCCGGCGAGGTCACCGTGCTCGGCGAGGACCCCGGCCAGGCCGGACGCGCCTGGCGGGCCCGGCTCGGCATCGTCCTGCAGACGGCGACCGACGCCGCCGAGCTGAGCGTCGCCGAGACCGTCCGGCACTTCGCGAAGTACTACCCCGACCCGCGCGACCCCGACGAGGTGATCGAGAAGGTCGGGCTGACCGAGAAGGCCGGGGCGCGGGTCAAGGCGCTCTCCGGCGGCCAGCGCCGCCGCGTCGACGTCGCCCTCGGCATCATCGGGCGGCCCGAGCTGCTCTTCCTCGACGAGCCGACCACCGGCTTCGACCCCGAGGCACGCCGGCAGTTCTGGACGCTGATCAGCGACCTCGCCGCCGAAGGCACCACCATCCTGCTGACCACCCACTACCTCGACGAGGCCGAAGCGCTCGCCGGGCGCGTCGCGGTCATCGCGCGCGGCGAGATCGTCGCCCAGGACACGCCGCAGAACCTCGGCGGCCGGGCGGCGGCCGAGGCCACCGTGCGCTGGGTCGACGAACGCGGCGAGCACGTCGAGCGCACCGCGTACCCGACCAAGCTCGTCACCGAGCTCTCGGCCGGGGGCCGGGAGCTCGCGGGCCTGACGGTGACCCGGCCGAGCCTGGAGGACATCTACCTGGACCTGATCGGAGACAAGGCATGACCACGCTCGTTCTCCCCGGCCCGCTGACGCTCGGGCTCGCCCGCGGCGGCACCGAGCTGCGGCAGTTCTTCCGGCACAAGGAACAGGTGGTCTTCACCTTCTCCCTGCCCGCAGTGCTGATGATCCTGCTCGGGTCCATCCTGGACGGTCCGACCGCGCTCGACGGCGTCACGTCCGGCCAGCTGCTGGCGGCCGGGATGATCGGCTCCGGCATCGTGTCGACGTCGTTCAACAGCATCGCGACCGGCGTCTCGGCCGACCGCGAAACCGGGGCCCTCAAGCGCCTGCGCGGCACGCCGATGCCGCCGGCGTCGTACTTCATCGGCAAGATGGTGCTGGTCGCGGTGTCCAGCCTGGCCCAGACGGTGCTGATGGCCGGGGTCGCCGTGCTGCTGTTCGGGCTGCAGCTGCCGTCCGACCCGGCGAAGTGGCTGACGCTGCTGTGGGTGTTCGCGCTCGGCATCGTCTCGTGCACCCTGCTCGGGATCGCCATCAGCTCGCTCGCGAAGTCCACCAACGGCGCGGTCGCCATCGTGCAGATGCTGTACCTGGTGCTGCAGTTCATCTCCGGCGTGTTCGTCTCGCCGATCACGAACCTGCCGAAAGTTATGGTGGACATCGCGTCGTTCTTCCCGCTGAAGTGGATCTGCCAGGGGTTCCGGTCGGTCTTCCTGCCGGACGGCGCCGTGAGGATGGAGATGGCCGGGACATGGGAGCTTCCGCGGGTGGCGCTGGTGCTGGGGATCTGGTGCGTGGCGGGGGCGGTGCTGGCGCGGCTGACCTTCCGGTGGACCGACGCGAAGTGAAGGACGCCTGGGACCGGTTCAACTGGCTCTGGGAGATCCTCTTCGCGGTGGCCTACCTGGCCACGACCACGCTGGTGCTCCTCGACGGCGCCGACCCGGGGTGGACGGCCGTCGCGGCCGGGGCGCTCACCGCGCTCGCGCTGAGCTACCTGCTGTGGGGCCGCCGGCTCGTCCGGGACGACGACTCGTCCATCCGGCAGCGGTGGGTGTTCGCCCTCCTGGTGCTGGTGCTGGTCGGGATCGCCATGCTCGCCGAGGGCACGTCCGGCTTCATCCTCTTCATGGCGTGCCCGCTGCTGTTCTCGACGCTCGAGTTCCGGCCGGCCGCGGTCCTCACCACGGTGGCGATCCTGCTCAACCCCGCGGCGGCCGTCGTCAACGACGGGTTCACCGGCCCGACGCTGCACATCATGCTTCCGATGACGGCCATCCTGGTCGTCTTCGGCGTGCTGTGCGGCAAGTTCATCGGGCACGTCATCGAGGAGAGCCGCGGGCGCGCGGACCTGATCGCGAAGCTCGAGGCGAGCCAGGCGGAAGTCGCCCGGCTCTCCCGGGAGGCGGGCACCGCGGCGGAGCGCGAGCGGCTGGCGCGGGAGATCCACGACACCCTCGCGCAGGGGTTCACCAGCATAGTGACCCTCGCCCAGGCCATCGAGTCCGAATTGGACACCGACCCGGCCGCGGCCCGGCGGCACGCCGAGCTGGCCGCCCGCACCGCGCGGGACAACCTCACGGAGGCCCGCGCGATGGTCGCCGCGCTGGCCCCGGCCGACCTCGCGGCCGGCTCGCTGGTGGACGCCGTCCGGCGGCAGGCCGACCGGCTGGCCGATTCGTCCGACGTGGTGGTCCGGTACGAAGTGGACGGTCCGCTGCCCGCGCTCGGCATGGCGGGTGAGGTGGTCCTGCTCCGGGGCGCACAGGAAGCGCTGAACAACGTCCGCCGGCACGCGGCGGCGTCGGCGGTGTCGGTGCGGTTGTCCGCTGTGGACGGTTCGGTGCGGCTGTCCGTGCGCGACGACGGCGCCGGCTTCGACCCCGACCACGCCACGGGTTTCGGTCTGCGTGGGATGCGATCCCGGGCCGAGCAGGTCGGTGGCAGACTGAGTGTCCGGAGTGGCCCCAGCGGCACCGAACTCACCCTGGAGGTGCCGGCTTGATCCGCGTCATGCTCGTCGACGACCACCCCGTCGTCCGCGAAGGCCTCCGCGGCATGCTCGAAGCGGAGCCGGACCTGACGGTCGTCGGGGAAGCGGGTTCCGGGGACGAAGCCGTCGCGCTCGACCGGGTCGCCGTTCCCGACGTCGTGCTGATGGACCTGCGGATGCCGGGCCTCGACGGCGTCGGGGCGACCAAGCGGATCCTGCGCGAGCAGCCCGGCCGCCGGATCGTCGTGCTGACGACGTACGAGACGGACGCGGACATCCTGCGCGCGGTGGAGGCGGGCGCGTCGGGCTACCTGCTGAAGGACGCCTCGCGCGCGGAGCTGGCCAACGCGATCCGGGCGGCGGCCCGCGGGGAGACGGTGCTGGCGCCGTCGGTGGCCGGGAAGCTGGTCAACCGCGTCCGCAACCCGGAACCGCAGCCGCTGTCGGCCCGCGAGGTGGAGGTCCTCCGGCTGGTCGCCAAGGGCGGGACGAACGCCGACATCGGCCGCGCGCTCCACATCAGCGAAGCCACGGTGAAGACCCACCTGCTCCGGGTGTTCGGCAAGCTCGGCGTCTCGGACCGCACGGCCGCGGTCACCACGGCGATGGCCCGCAACCTCCTCGGCTGACCGTGACCCGGCGGGCATCACCCCTCCGGACACGCGCGATGCCTCTTCCCGCACACGGTGGGCGGGCCGGGGCCTGCTTCGCCCGCCCGCGCGCGGCAGAATGCCCCCATGCTTGCCTCGACCGAACTCGCCCTGCTCCGCCGGATCGCGCACGAGCAGGCCGCCTGCCGGGCTCCGTCGCTGGTCGCCGCCGTCGTGCGGGACGGGGAGATCGTCTGGTCCGGTGGCCGGGGACGCGTCGGCGGCGAGACCCCGGGCACCGACACCCAGTACCGGCTGGGCTCGATCACCAAGACCCTCGTCGCCACCGCCGTCATGCGGCTGCGCGACGAAGGCCTGCTCGATCTCAACGACCCCCTGGAAAGGCACGTCCCGGGCACGCCGTTCGGCGCCGCCACCGTCGCCCAGCTGCTGTCCCACACCTCCGGCCTGACGTCCGAGTCGCCCGGCCTGTGGTGGGAGCGGACCCCGGGCGCCGACTGGGACGCGCTGGTCGGCAGCCTCGCCGAAGGCGCGACCAAGCACCGGCCGGGCGCGCGGTTCCACTACTCGAACGTCGGCTACGGCGTCCTCGGCGAACTCCTCTCCCGCCACCGCGGCAAGGGCTGGCTGTCCGTGGTCGACGAGGAGGTCCTCGGCCCGCTCGGGATGACCCGCACGACCCCGCACCCGGTCGGCGCGCACGCCGAGGGCTTCGCCGTCCACCCCTTCGCCGACGTCCTGCTGCCCGAGCCGAGCCCGGACGCCGGCGCGATGGCCCCCGCCGGGCAGCTGTGGTCGACCGCGCGGGACCTCGGCCGCTGGACGGCGTTCCTCGGCGGCGAGACCGGCGGCGTGCTCGCGCCGGAGACCGTCGACGAGATGCGGACCATGGTCACCGTCGACGACACCGACGTCTGGACGACCGGGTTCGGCCTCGGCCTGATGGTCGTGCGCTACCGCGGCCGCCGGCTGGCCGGCCACACCGGCTCGATGCCCGGCTTCCTGGCCGTGACGCTGGTCGACCCGGCCGCGCAGACCGGCGCGCTGGTGCTCGCCAACTCGACGTCCGGCGTCGGCATCACCCAGCTCTGCCTCGACCTGATCACCATGACCGACGAGCTGGAGCCGCGGCTGCCCGCCGAATGGCTGCCGTCGCCGGTGGACCCCGAGCTGCTGGCGCTGACCGGGCTCTGGCACTGGGGCCCGACGGCGTACCACCTGCGCATCCAGGGCGACGGGCTGCTGCTGCTCGCGCCGGTGGAGGGCGCCGGGCGCAGCTCCCGCTTCCGCGCCACCGGCAAGGACACCTACGTCGGCCTCGACGCGTACTACGCCGGCGAGACGCTCGAAGTGGACCGGAACGCCGACGGCGTCGCCACCCACCTCGACCTGGCGACGTTCGTCTTCACCCGCACGCCGTACGACCCGGCCGCCCCGGTGCCGGGCGGCGTCGAGAACTGGCGGTGAGCCGGGCCCCGCTCGCACCCCCAGAGTGGCGAGCGGGACCCTCGGTTCAGGGCGGCGGTACGCGCCGAGTGGGCGAACCAGTTGGCCGCCGATGGCCGCGACCCCGGCGGGGAGCGCGTTCCACGGCGCGGCGCCGGAAAACTCTGCTCGGCCGGGGACGCTACCGGCGCCCCGGCGGGCCGGTAACCGTGTTTTTACCCCCACCGCGGTGCAGCCCGATGGCGTAGCCGCCGCCGTCCGGAAGGCCGTGGCGCGCTGCACCGGCGGCGTGGCCGATCGCCCGTCGATTCCACATTCCGGACACCGCCCCACCTCTGTTACCTGCCTTGTCCCGACCTGAGAGACTGGCCACATGACCGACGCTGAGTTGACCATCCCCGCCGACCTCAAGCCGGCCGACGGCCGCTTCGGCTGCGGCCCGTCGAAGGTCCGCGCCGAGCAGCTGAGTGCCCTGGCGGAGTCCGGCTCCACCTACCTCGGCACGTCGCACCGGCAGAAGCCGGTCAAGTCCCTCGTCGGGCGCGTGCGGGCGGGTCTGTCCGAGCTGTTCTCCCTGCCCGAGGGCTACGAAGTCATCCTCGGCAACGGCGGCACCACGGCGTTCTGGGACGCGGCCGCCTTCGGCCTGGTCCGCGAGCGCGCGCAGCACTTCACCTACGGCGAGTTCTCCTCGAAGTTCGCCACCGTGACCAAGGGCGCGCCGTTCCTGGCCGACCCGATCGTCGTCAAGGCCGAGCCGGGCAGCGCCCCGGACATCGCCTACGAAGCCGGCGCGGACCTGGTCGGCTGGGCGCACAACGAGACGTCCACCGGGGTCGCCGTGCCGGTCCGCCGCCCCGAGGGCAGCGAGGGCGCCCTGGTCGCGATCGACGCCACCTCCGGCGCCGGCGGTCTGCCGGTCAAGGCGGAGGACTTCGACGTCTACTACTTCGCGCCGCAGAAGTCCTTCGCCGCGGACGGTGGGCTCTGGATCGCGCTGGCCTCCCCGGCCGCGGTCGAGCGGATCGGCGAGATCGGCGGCGGCGACCGCTGGATCCCCGAGTTCCTGTCGCTGACCACCGCGCTGGACAACTCCCGCAAGGACCAGACGTACAACACCCCGGCCGTGGCCACGCTGTTCCTGCTCGCCGAGCAGATCGAGTGGATGAACGGCCAGGGCGGGCTCGCCTGGACGACCTCGCGCACGAAGGACTCTTCGTCGCGGCTGTACGAGTGGGCCGAGAAGACGAGCTACACCACGCCGTTCGTGAAGGACCCGGACCTGCGCTCGCAGGTCGTCGGCACGGTGGACTTCAGCGACGACGTCGACGCCGCCGCGGTCGCGAAGGTGCTGCGCGCCAACGGGATCGTCGACACCGAGCCGTACCGCAAGCTGGGCCGCAACCAGCTGCGCGTCGGCCTGTTCCCGGCGATCGACCCGGACGACGTCACCAAGCTGACGCAGGCCATCGAGTACGTCGTCGAGCGGCTCAGCTGACCTGAGGTTCCTTGGAGGGGACCTCCGCCGCTTCCGCGGTGGGGGTCCCCTTCTTCGTGGCCAGGCGGCGGGCGCCGAACGCGGCGAGGGCCAGCAGCGCGAAGCCGTACAGCTCGTAGGACTCCGTCGCCAGCCACCAGCCGGCCGACGGCGCCGGCCGCGGGGCGAACCACATCGGGCCGACGATGAACAACGTCAGCCCGGCGACGACGACCGCGGCCGCCACCCACCGGATCGCCCGGTCGAAGCGCCACGCGTACCAGCCGGCGAGGACGAGGACCGGCACGCACCACGTCCAGTGGTGGGTCCACGAGATCGGCGAAACCAGGAGCCCGCCGACCGCGCACGCGGTGAGCCCGAGCACCGGCTCGGCGGCGCGCACGATGATCACCGCGACCACGGCCATCACGGCGACGGCGGCGAGCAGCCAGGCGACGTTGCCCGCGGTTTCCGGCAGCCCGATCCGCGTCACCAGCCCCTTGAGCGACTGGTTGCCGACGTAGTCGACACCGCCGATGCGGCCCGCGTCGAAGACCAGCTTCGTCCAGTAGGTGAAGGACGCCGACGGCCGGATCAGCCACAGCAGCGCGCCGGCCACCACGAACCCGCCGACCACCCGCGCGGCCGACCGGAAATCGCGGCGGAACAGGAAGTAGACGACGAAGACGGCCGGGGTCAGCTTGATCGCCGCGGCCACGCCGATCAGCAGGCCCTTCGTCCGCTTCCGCTCGCCGGGCAGCAGGACGTCGAGCACCACCAGCACCATGAGCAGCGCGTTGATCTGCCCGAAGCCCAGCGTCGAGCGCACCGGCTCGAGCAGGGCGCCGGCGAGCTGCGCGCCGATGGCGACCAGCGCGGCGACCACCCGGCCGCGGACCTTGGTGGCGTCGGTCAGCGAGCCGTTGAGCGTCGCGACGTAGAGGTAGGCGACCACGCCGGTCGCCAGGATCGAAGCGATGCTGACCAGCTTCATCGTGACGGCGAACGGCAGCAGCGTGCCGGGCCAGAACGCGGCCGCGGCGAACGGCGTGTAGGTGAACGGCAGCAGGATCTGGTGCGTGGTCGGCACCCAGGCGTCGTACGGCGAGCCCTGCTCGGCCAGCGCCTTGGCGCCGCCGAGGTAGACCTCCAGGTCGAGGCCGTCGAACCGCTTGAGCACGAGCACCAGGACGACGGCGGCGATTTCGAGCACGACGAGCGCCCCGACCAGCTTCCGCCCAGTGAGCACACGTCCCCCTCGAACCAGGTCTTCGACCGGCCGAGATTACCCGGCGCTCAGCAGCAGCCGTGCACCGGCAACCGCACTGACCTGGCGTTCGCCGTCGCGGCCGGCCGGCTCGCGGCGGCTTCGACGCCGGCGAGCAACCCGCGCAGCGCGGCCCGGTCGAGGACGCGGCCCGCGGTGACGACGGTGTCGATCCGCCGGACCGCGCGGATGTCGGCGAGCGGGTCGGCGTCGAGCAGCACCAGGTCGGCGACCTTGCCGGGGGTGATCGTCCCGGCCGTGGCCGCCAGGCCGAGGAACGCGGCGGCGTCGCGGGTCACCGTCTGCAGCGCCTTCCGCGGGCCGAGCCCGGCCGCGACGAGGTAGTCGAGCTCGTCGTGCAGGCTGAAGCCCGGGTAGACGTACGGGTTCAGGCAGTCGGTGCCGCCGAGCACCCCGACCCCGGCGCGGTGCGCCTCCCCGATGAGCCGCAGCTGCGCCTGGAAGTAGGCCTCCTGCTCGGCGATCTGCTGGGGTGTGACCGGGGTGAACAGCGGCAGCCGGTCGGCCCAGAGGTCGAGGATCACCTTCGGGATGTACTTGTTCCGCGGATCGTTCGCGAACGCCCCGACGGGGCGCGAGATGACGCGGTTGACCGCGAAGGTGGGGCTGAGCCGGCTGCCGGCCTCCTTGAGACCGGCGAAGTGGCGGGCCGCCGTGGCCGGGTCGTAGGCCTGCGCGGCCTGCCGGTCGAGTTCGCGGGCCAGGTTGAAGAAGTCGCGCGGGGACGCGGGGTCGAACGGCGTCGCGTCGAGGCGGGCCAGGAACTCGTCCCGGCGGCTCGAGGTGGCGATCGGCAACCCGAAGTTGTGCTCGAAACTGCGCTGCCCGGCCCGGGCGGCTTCGAGCACGCGAAGCCGGTAGGGCCAGTGCCCGGCGAAGGGCAGGCCGTGGCGCCGGCATTCGTCGGCGATCGCGGCGAACACGTCCCGCGGCAGGTAGAAGTAGACCTTCACGAAGTCCGACCGCTGGGCGACGGCCTCCCGGACCGCGGCCCGCGCTTCCGCGACGGTCCCGACCTGGACGACCGGCGGGCCGAGCAGCGTCACCGGGCCGTCGATGATCCCGCTGGCCAGCACGATCCGCGGGCCGAGCAGCGCACCGGTGTCGAGCTTGTCGCGGGTGGCGCGGTTCTCGTCGTAGCCCTGCATCTCGCGGATGCCGGTGATGCCGTTGGCCAGGAAGAGCGGCGGCGCGATGTCCTCGAATTCGATGCCGTGGCTGTGCATGTCCCAGAGCCCGGGCACGAGGTACCGCCCGCGGCCGTCGACGACCCGCGCGCCCCCGCACGGCGGCACCTCGCCGGCCGGCCCGACCCAGGCGATCCGGTCCCCGACGACCACGACGGAGGAGCCCGGCCGCGCGGGACCATCGGTGCCATCGACCACGGTGGCACCGCTGACGACGACAACCTCACGCCCGGCCGCGGCAGCCTCTTGAGCGAAGACGGCAGGAGCCACCCCACCGGCGGCGAGCCCGGCCCCGGCTGTCGTCAGCCACCGCAGGAAATCACGCCGATTCGCCTCGACTCGCAGCACGCCGCCCCACCCTTCGATCGGCTCCCGTCCGGTAATCCAACACCGGGCGACGGGGGTGGGGAATCTTCCGACGTGCTGGGTTTCGCGTCGGAAGTAACCGGCGGACGGGTGATTGTGCATGCTCGACGACAGGACCGGGACGGGCCCCGCAACCACACAGCGCCGCAGAACCCGCCCGGCCCACCTCACCTCAAGCCAGCGCCCGCGTGGGTGCCAGCCGAGCCGCCCGCACCGCCGGGTACGCCCCCGCCACCGCGCCCACCAGCGCGGCGACTCCGACGCCGCCCGCCAGTGCCCCCGTCGGCAGCACCGCGGGCCACCCCTGGCTGAGCGCGTAGCCCGCCGTCACCAGCACCCCGGCCAGCACCCCCGCCAGTCCGCCCAGGCCCGACAACAGCACCGACTCCGCCAGGAACTGTCCCCGGATCTGCCTCCTCGTCGCCCCGAGCGCGCGCCGCATGCCGATCTCGCGCCTTCTCTCCAGCACCGAAATCACCATCGTGTTCGCCACCCCGACGCCGCCGACCAGCAGGGCCACGCCGCCGAGGCCGAGGAACAACGCGCTGTACGTCGTGTCCGTCAGCTTCTGCGCCGCCAGTGCGTCCGACGGCCGCCGGACCTCGACCTCGTTCGGGGCCTGGGGGTTCAGCGTTGCCGCCAGGACCGAACGGACCTCGTCCACCGCGGAATCCGCCGCGCGGACGTACACAGTGGACGGATGGCCGTCGAACTCCAGGAGCCGCTTGGCGACGTCCCAGCCGACCATGGCCGACCGTTCGATCTCGGGCGCCAGGGGCATCGGCGCGAGGAGGCCCACCACCGTGAACCACTGCGTCCCGATCAGCACCTGCGGCGGCCTCGCCGGGTCGATGTGGTCGATGCCCAACCGAGCGGCGGCCTGGGAGCCGAGCACCGTCACCGGGTAGTTCTGGTTGCCCGTCGCCAGGAACGCGCCGGCGCGGACCTTGCCGTTCAGCACGGCGAGCAGGTCCGGGCGCGCCGCGTACACCGACAGCCCGGACGTGTCGTCCGGCGTGATCTTGTCGCTGCGGCGGACGCTCGCCGACGTCGTCCCGGTGCCCGCCGCGGCCTGGACCGGGCCGATCCGGCGGGCCATCGCGACCGCGTCGTCCGGCAGGGTCGCGTTGGCCCCGAACAGCGTCTGGCCCGGCCCCGCCGTCAGCAGGTTCGGGCCGAGCGCCGCCAGCCGGTCGTGCAGCGCCTGCGCCCCCGACGCCGGGATCGCCAGCACCGCCACCATCGCGGCGACGCCGATCGCGATGCCCAGCGCGGACAGCACCGCCCGCACCGGCCGCGTGCGCATGCCGTGCGCCCCCAGCGCGACGACGTCCGGCGGCTTGAGCCGGGCCGGCTCCGGCAACGTCACCAGCGTCATCGCGCACCCACCAGGCCGGTGTCCAGCCGCAGGCGGCCGTCGAGCAGCTCGATCCGGCGCGGCATGCCCGCCGCGATCTCGCGGTCGTGGGTGATCACGACGATCGTGGTGCCCTCCGCCGACAGCTCCCCGAGCAGCGCGAGCACAGACGCGCCGGTGCCGGTGTCGAGGTTGCCGGTCGGCTCGTCGGCCAGCAGGATCGCCGGGTCGTTGACCACCGCCCTGGCGATCGCGACGCGCTGGCGTTCGCCGCCGGAGAGTTCGCCGGGCCGGTGCCACGCCCGGTGTCCCAGCTTGACGCGGTCGAGCGCCGCCAGGGCCCGCGCGCGCCGCCGCCGGCGCGGCACCCCGGCGTAGAGCAGGCCGGTGCACACGTTGTCCACCGCACTCATCCCTTCGTCGAGGAAGAACTGCTGGAACACGAACCCGATCCAGCGCGAGCGCAGCGCCGAGACCTTCCGGTCGGGCAGCGCGGCGACGTCGTGGCCGCGCAGCTCCACCCGTCCCGCCGACGGCCGGTCGAGGGTGCCCATCAGGTGCAGCAGGGTGGACTTGCCGGATCCGGACGGCCCGACGATCGCCACCATCTCGCCGTCTTCCAGCGCGAGCGAGACGCCGTCGAGCGCGGCGACCCCGCCGGGGTAGGTGCGCGTGACCTCGTGCACGCGCAGCACGGGCGTCACGACGTCGTCACCACCCGCAGGCCCGCCTCCAGGCCGGCGCCGGTGACCTCGACCTTCCCGCCGCTGAACAGTCCGGTTTGGACACCGATCAGCCGCCGCCGGCCGTTTTCGTCGACCTCGACCGCGTACCCGCCTTCGGCGAGCGCGAGCAGCGCGCCGACCGGGACCGCGAGCACGCCCCGGCGGACGTCCTTGGTGAACCGGACGGTCGCCGGCGAGGAGTCGAGCGTGCCGGCCACGGCCGGGTCGTCGAGCCGGACCGTCACGGTGATCTTGGGCTTGCCGTCGTCCTGGCCCGCCTGGTCCTTGCCCTCGACCGCGGTCCGCCCGACGTCGGTGATCGTGCCCGGCGTCGTTTTCCCGTTGATCGTCACGGACGCCTTCGCGCCCTGCTGGGCGAGGCTCTGCTTCGCCGCGTCGAGCTTCACCTGCACCGACCGGACGGTGCCGGTCGTCTTGAGCACCTCGCCCTGGGCCGGCGAGCCGGGCTTCGCCGACAGCGCCGACACGCGGACTTCGCCCGCCGCCAGCACGACGTCGCCCTGCCCGAACGTGCCGGTCTGCTCCAGGCCGAGGGACTTCTGCCACTTCTTCAGCGCGGCCGCCGTCGCCGACGTGAACTTCTTGTCCGGCGTGCCGAAGCCGCCGAAGCCGCACGCCTTGAGGTTCTCCTCCAGCTGCTTGACGTCGGCGCCATCGTCCACGCCCGCGGCGAGGTCGCGGTAGAACGGCAGGGTGCCGTAGAACAGCGGCACCGGCTTCGCGTCCACGCCGTACACCGCTTTGCAGCGGGTCAGGGTGGCGCCGGCGTCCGGCAGCGACGTGATCGTGCCCGGCTTGCGGCCCGCGACGACGGATTCGTCGCCGTAGCCGAGGGTGCCGTCGGCCTCCTCTTCCTCGCTCAGGTCGGTTTTGACCACCTCCGCGGTCTCGACGGCGGGCGGTGCGGCCTCCTTGACCGGCGTCGCGCTCGACACGCGCGTCAGGATCACGACCGAGCTGGTGCCCAGGACCACGACGAGGACGGCGCCGGCGATGAACCACCGCGTCCGGCCGCGGCGGCGGGGCTTCAGGAGCGTCACTTCGTTCACTTGCCCGCCCTCGAACTGATGCTCATGCCGAGCCCGCACGCCTTGGCGGCCTCTTCGAACTTCTTCGGGTCGTCGCCCGGCCCGCCGATCCGCGTTGCGCCCTTCCCGTTGGGGTCGGGGTCCGGCATGTCGATGCCGTGCTCGCGCATGCACTTGGCGTCCTTGCGCATCTTGTCGAGCTCTTCGGCGCTCGGCGGCTTCATCTCGCCGCCGTTGGGCATCAGGTGCTTGCACGCCTTCTGCGCGGCCTCGAGCTTCGAGGAGTCGACGCCGTCGCCACCGAGGGTGATCGCCATCCCCCCGCCCTCCCCCGCCGGCTTCGGGTCGGGCATGTCGATGCCGTGCTCACGCATGCACTTGGCGAAGTCGCGCATCTTGTCTTCGTCGCTCTTGCCGCTGTTGTCGGCCGCGGTGGGCCCGCCCGTCTTCGGCGGCGTCGAGATCGAGGCGACCTTCGACCCGTCGTCGGGCTTCGCCCCGCAGCCGCCGAGCAGCAGGGCTGTCCCCAGTGCCGCGACGACGATCCGTGTCCGCATGGCTCGCTTCCTTTCGTCCGGTTGGGGGTCAGGTCTACGGATCGGGGGATTCGGGCGCGCTAAGCGACGTCGCTTATGCGGTCCTTATGGCCTCCCTGCGCAGACTGGGCCGGTGCGGGTGCTGGTGGTGGAGGACGAGCGGTTGCTGGCCGACTCGGTCGCGGAGGGGTTGCGGCGCTTTTCGATGGCCGTCGACGTCTGTTACGACGGCGAGCAGGCGATGGAACGCGTCGGCGTGCACGGCTACGACGTCGTCGTCCTCGACCGCGACCTGCCGAAGGTGCACGGCGACGACGTCTGCGCGGCGGTGGTCCGTGCGGGCGGCGAGGCGCGGGTGCTGATGCTGACCGCGGCCGCCGACGTCACCGACCGGGTCGCCGGCCTCGGCCTCGGCGCCGACGACTACCTGACGAAGCCGTTCGCGTTCGCCGAGCTGGTCGCCCGGGTGCAGGCGCTGTCGCGGCGCGCGCGGCCGGCGTTGCCGCCGGTGCTGGAACGCGACGGCGTCGTGCTCGACCTGCCGCGCCACCAGGCCGCGCGCGACGGCCGGTTCCTGCTGCTCTCGCCGAAGGAGTTCGCCGTGCTGGAGGTGCTCATGCGGGCCGAGGGCACGGTGGTCAGCGCCGAAGAACTGCTGGAAAAGGCCTGGGACGAACACGCCGACCCGTTCACCAACGCGGTGCGCGTCGCGGTGATGACGTTGCGGCGCAAGCTGGGCGACCCGCCGGTGATCGAGACCGTGCCGGGCGCCGGCTACCGGTTCGGCGCGCCGTGAACGGCCTGTCCGTCCGGACGAAGCTGACGGCCTGGTACGGCGGGCTCTTCCTGGTCGCCGGGGTGGTTCTGGTCGTCATCAACTACCTGCTGGTGCGGAGCACGCTGCCGGATCCCACCCGGGCCGCCTTGACGACGGTGGGCTCGGCCGACGTGACCTTCGGCGTCGCGGCCCGCGCGGCGATCCCGTCCCCGGGGGCCGCGGTACAGCTGCTCAGCGGCTCGCTCGACGAGTACCGCTCCTCGACGCTGTCGACGCTGCTGGTCGGTTCGGCGATCGCGCTGGTGGCCACGGCGGCGCTGGCCGTGCTGTTCGGCTGGCTGATGGCGGGCCGGGCGCTGCGGCCGCTGCACGACATCACGACGGCCGCGCGCCGTCTGGAAGCGGGCAAGCTCGACCGGCGGATCAACCTCGAAGGGCCGCCGGACGAGCTGAAGGAGCTGGCGGACACCTTCGACGGCATGCTCGACCGGCTCGCGGAGTCGTTCGACAGCCAGAAGCGGTTCGTCGCGAACGCGTCCCACGAACTCCGGACGCCCCTGGCGGTGCAGCGGACGCTGATCGAGGTGGCGATGGCCGACCCCGACGTCCCGCCGGAGCTGAAGAAGCTCGGCACGCACCTGCTGCACACGAACGAGCGCAGCGAGCGGATGATCGAGGGGCTGCTGATCCTGGCCCGCAGCGACCGCGGCCTGCACGCGCGCACGCCGGTGCGCCTCGACGAGGTCGCCGCGGCGGTCGTCCGGGCGACGTCCGCCCAGGCCGAGGCGGCCGGGGTGAGGGTGGAGACCCGCCTCCGGGCGCGAGTGGTGGCGGGCGACCCGGTGCTGCTCGAGCGGCTGGTGACGAACCTGGTGGTCAACGCGATCACGTACAACGCCCCCGCCGGGTGGGTGTACGTCGAGGTGCGCGGTGACCCGGCCCTGGAGGTGCGGAACTCGGGTCCGGTGGTGCCGCCCGAGGCGGTGCCGACGCTGTTCGAGCCGTTCCGCCGGCTGGGCGGCGCGGAGCGGACGGGCGACACGCGCAACGCGGGGCTCGGGTTGTCGATCGTCCGCTCGGTGGCCCAGGCCCACGGCGGCTACGCCGAAGCCCAGCCCGGCCGCCGCGGCGGGCTCGTGGTGACGGTCCGGCTGCCGCCTTCTTGATCCACTCGATCGTGACTTTGCGTGTCCGGCGTGTCACCCTGTTGCCGCTGACCTGGCTGAGCGAGGATGCGGAGGACGCAAAGTGAACAGTGGGCAGTTCGATGCGGACTCGGCGCGCCTCGCACGTCAAGCCGACGCGCCGTTCTAACGTGGGCACCCACAACGGTGAAGAAGATCGGGGAGGCGAGAACAATGCGGGCGCTGCGAGTGGTCGGACTGCACGAGGACGGCAAGTCCATCGTGCTCGAAGACCCGGCGAGCCGTACTCGTTTCCTGCTCCCGGCTGATGAGCGACTGCGCGCGGCGGCGCGGGGTGACATCACCCGCCTCGGCCAGATCGAAATCGAGTTGGAGAGCCAGATGCGGCCACGCGAGATCCAGCAGCGCATCCGGGCCGGCGAGTCCGTCGAGCAGGTCGCCGCGAGCGCCGGTGTCTCGACGCAGCGCGTCGAGCGCTACGCCTACCCCGTCCTGCTCGAGCGGTCCCGGACCGCCGAGCTGGCGCAGAGCGCCCACCCGGTCCGCGAAGACGGCCCCGACGTGCAGACGCTCGGCGAGGTCGTCGCGCACAGCTTCGGCGTCCGCGGCCACGACTACTCACGCGCCACCTGGGATTCCTGGAAGGGCGACGACGGCCGCTGGGTCGTCGTGCTCAGCTGGAAGGCCGGGCGGTCGGACAACCGCGCGCACTGGGCGTTCTCGCCGGGGGCGCACGGCGGCACCGTGACGGCGCTGGACGAGAACGCCGAGGTCCTCCTGGACCCGAACGCCTACCGCGCGCCGCGCACGGTCCGCGCCCTCGAGCCGGCCCGCGAGACGGAGTTCCAGCCGACGCTGGACTCGGTGGAGCCGGAGCGCGCGCAGCTGCCGTCGGCCGAGCCGGACCCGGACGACGACACCCGCGAGATCCCGCGCGTCCCGGTGGACCCGGACGAGGACGCCGCGGTGCCGGAGCCCCGGCCGAAGGCCAAGAAGAACCACCCGATCGTGCCGTCCTGGGAGGACGTGCTGCTCGGGGTCCGCTCGCAGCGCGGCTAGACCACCCGCGCCGCGAGCGTCTTCGGCGCCACCAGCCGGTAGGCCTCGCGCACGATCCGGTCGACCTCCACCCAGTCGACGTCGACGTCCAGCCGCACCCCCAGCCACCCGCGGTGGCCGACGTACGGCGGCCGGAAGAACCGCTCCGGCTCGGTGCGCACCAGCTCCTCCTGCACCCCTGGCGGCGCCGGGCACCAGAAGGCGAGCACGTCGTCGTGGTGGTGGTCGGCGAACATCACGAACGTCTTCTTGCCGCGCACGAACCAGGTCGGCTCGCCGTGACTGAGCCGTTCCGTCGTCTCCGGCAGGGCCAGGCACAACCCCCGCAGAACGTCCAGCTGCTCCATCCCGTCAGGCTACGATGTCACTGAGGGGGAGGGACCGATCATGCAGCGTGACCAGCAAGCCTGGCTCGTCCGCTTCGGCGAGCTCAGACACCGCGCGTTCAGCGGCGTTCCGGTGGTCGACGTGGTGCCGGCGCAGTGGGGCCTGGACCCGACGACCGTCCGGCAGGCCGCGCACTCGCGCCGGTACCGGGAAACCGCGCCTGCGCAACCGGAATCCCTGCGGTTCGAGTTCGCGCCCTGGCTCTTCCCGCCGCCGTTCGACCACGGCCCGGGCACGGACGCCGACCGCCGCCGGCTCGCGAAGCTGCTCGACGAACAGGAGCAGTTCTGGGCCAGTTCGCGCCGGCTGCGGCTCGGCCGCGACGACATCGGCAAGGCCGCGGCGGCCGCCGGGATGACCGTGGTCGCGGAGGTCGCCGACCGCACCGACCGGTTCCTGCTGCTGCGCCGCACCGGGCTCCCCGACGAGGAGCTGCGACCCCGCACGGCCGGACGCCGGCTCGACCTGACCGCGGTCCAAGGCGTGGCCGCCGTCCTCGGCGTCGCCGTGGCCGCCGCGGGCACCTGGATCGCCGCCACCACCGAGCAGAAGTGGCCGGTCCTGCTGATCCCGGTCTTCCTGATCGCCGCGGTGGCGGCGCAGTTCCTGATCCGCGCGGTCGCCGGCCGGTCGCCGCGCATGCCGTGGCTGGACGAGCCGTTCGACGGCAGCCCGCAGGTGATCGTGCCCCCGCCGCCGTCGGTGTCCGCCGAGCTGCTCGGCGAAGTCGCTTCTCTCCACGGCTACTTCTCGGCCGGCCCGTGCGAATCGACCCGCAACCGCCGCGATCTGCTGTTCCGGAAAACCCGTCCCGGACTGGTTTTCGGCACGCCGGCGCCTCGGATGCCACCGTCCTACGAGGTCCCGGCCGGGTCACCGGGCCGGGAGCAGTGGCTGCGCAACCACCTCGAGGGTCGTGACGAGCTGTGGGTGAGCGTCCGGCACGCGAAGCTGACGCCGGCCCGGATCGCCGAGATCGCGGGCGGCGAGGGGTTGCGCCCCGCCGCGGAATTCGCCGACCGCACCGACCGGATCCTGCTGCTGCGCCGCGGATCGCCGGTCGCCGCGCGGAAGTTCCGGATGTCGTTCGCCGGTTTTCTCGCGCCGGCGTTGTGGGCCGTGCTGTGCTTCGGCGGCGGCATCGTCACGGGGGCGCTCACCGGCCAGGAGCGCCTCTTCGCGATCAGCTTCGGCCTCACCGTCCTCGGCGTGCCACCGCTGTTGTGGGTGCTCCGGGTCTTCCCCCGCTCGGCGCGCGTCGGCTGGCTGGCGGGTGAGTTCGACGGCAGCGCCAGCGTGACGTTCTTCTCCGGCCAGTTCGACGTCTCCCCCGAACTGATCCGCCAGATCGCCGCCTTCCACGGCTACTCCTTCCGCAGCCAGACGGCGACCCAGGCCCAGGGCACCCTCGTGACCTACGCCAGGTTCCGCTAGAAGGCGATCACCAGCACGCCGAACCACGCGATCACGACCCCGCCGGCCGCGCCGTAGGCGGCCCAGCGCAGGATCGGCGTGCGGCGGATCAGCCACAGCGACGGCGCGATCCCGGCCGTCACGATCACCGACGCCCCCAGCGCGACCCAGCCGCTGGTTTCGCGGACCAGCGTCGATGCGAGCGCCAGCATGGCCACGACGACCACGGCCGCGATGAACGCCGAGACGGTCAGGCCGGTCAGCCAGGGCGTCGGCTCGCCGGGCGGGCCGGGCGGACCGAGCACCGCGCGGACGAACCGGTAGCCGGGTTCGGTGGGCGGCGCGGGCGGCTCGACGACCGTGTCTTCACCCGTCACCGGATCCACGAACCGCACGGTCGTGCCCATCACCGAAGCGAGCCGGGTGGCCAGCTGGCGGCCGCGTTGCGAAACCACCGCGCCCGCCTCCACCCCGGGATCGGCGGTGACCGCGGAAGCCACGCGCGCCCACTCGTGCAGGGCCCGCGCCAGGTCGGCGCCGATCGCGAGCTTGTGCGGGTCCACCTCGCGCGCGTGCTCCCCGCCCGGGCCGGCCAGCACGGCGCGTTCGCCGCGGATCCGCAGCTCCATGGTGCCCCTTCCCGCCTCGGAGACCAGAACTTTAGCCGCCCCTGGCCAGTTCGTAGAAGGCGACGGCGGCGGCCGTCGCGATGTTCAGTGAATCGACTCCGGCCGGCATGGGTATCCGGACGGCATGATCAGCCGCCGCGAGCGCCGTTTCGGTCAGCCCGGGACCTTCGGCGCCGAAGAGCAGCGCCACCCGCCCGGGCGCGTGCTCCCGCAGCGCGGGCAGCGGGATCGACCCCGGCCGCGGGGTGAACGCCGCGACGGCGAACCCGCGCGCCCGCAGGTCGTCGAGCCCACCCGGCCAGTCCGTCAGGTGCCCGAACGGCACGCGCAGGACGTGGCCCATCGACACGCGCACGCTGCGCCGGTACAGCGGGTCGGAACAGCCGGGGCCGAGCAGCACCCCGCCGACGCCGAGCGCGGCCGCGTTGCGGAAGAGCGCGCCGAGGTTTTCGTGGTCGCCGACGCCTTCCAGCACGGCGATCGGGCCGGTGCCGCCGACGACCTCCGGCACGGTCAGCGGCGCGGGCCGGTCGGCGACGGCGAGGATCCCGCGGTTGAGGTGGAACCCGACCACGTCGGCCATGGTTTCCGCGGAGGCCACGTACTGCGGCACGTCGAGTCCGGCCAGGTCATCGGCCAGTTCTTCGAACCGCCGCGACACGCCCAGCAGCGCGCGGACCGGGTAGCGGGACGCCAGCAGCCGGGACACCACGACGGTGCCTTCGGCGATGACGAGACCCCGCCCGCCGGGCCGGTCGGGGCGACGGTCCGCAGTGGACAGGTCGCGGAAATCGTCGACGCGGGGATCGCCGGAGTGGTCGATGTGGATCACGCCCATCCGCCCAGTCTGTCACCCGCTTGCCGGGCGCATGATTGGTCCGAACGTCCACCGCATGGTGGTACGAACGGGGCCATTTTGCTTTCGGTTAACCGCCCGTGACGGAGAGCACCAGTTTGGCCGCTAGCCCGGGTGCATCGCCTGTGTAACGGTTGTCCGCCGGGGCCTGAAACACGTCCTAGTCCACGCCGACACGAAGCAGGGATGGTCATGGGGATGGACCTCGAGGCTCAGTCGTTCAACACGCTGGACCGAGGAAGGTACCGCCGGAAGGTGCAGCGCTGCCTCGACACGCTGGCCCGGATGCTCACCGACGGCAGCTTTTCGTTCCCCCGCAAGAACATCGGCCTCGAAGTCGAGCTGAACCTCGTCGACCGGGAACTGCGGCCGTCGATGACGAACACCGCGGTGCTGGAGGCGCTCGACGACCCGTCGTTCACCACCGAGCTGGGCCAGCACAACATCGAGCTGAACGTCCCGCCGCGGCCGCTGGCGGGCGATTCCGCGCTCCAGCTGGAAGACGACCTGCGCGCGTACCTCGACACCGCGGCGACGAAGGCGCGTGACACCGGCTCGTCGCTGGCCATGATCGGCATCCTGCCGACGTTGAAGCACGAGCACTTCGACCAGAAGTGGCTCACCAACAAGACCCGGTACTCCACGCTGAACGACCAGATCTTCGCCGCGCGCGGCGAACGCACGGTGCTCGCCATGGAGGGCGCGCCGCTGCCGGGCCAGCAGCCCGAACGCCTGCGCAGCTATGCCGAGTCGATCCTGCCGGAGGCCGCGTGCACCAGCGTGCAGCTGCACCTGCAGGTCGCGCCCGAGGAGTTCGCCGCGCACTGGAACGCGGCGCAGTGCCTGGCCGGGCTGCAGATCGCGCTCGCGTCGAATTCCCCGTTCCTGCTCGGCAAGGCGCTGTGGCACGAGACGCGGATCCCGCTCTTCCTGCAGGCGACCGACACCCGGCCCGAGGAGCTGAAGAACCAGGGCGTCCGGCCGCGGGTGTGGTTCGGCGAGCGCTGGATCACGTCGATCTTCGACCTGTTCGAGGAGAACGTCCGCTACTTCCCCGGCCTGCTCCCGGAAACCGACGCCGAGGACCCGATCGAGGCGCTCGACGCGGGTCAGGCGCCGAAGCTCACCGAGCTGCGCATGCACAACGGCACGATCTGGCGCTGGAACCGCCCGGTGTACGACGTCGTCGACGGCCTGCCGCACCTGCGGATCGAGAACCGGGTGCTGCCGGCCGGACCGACCGTGGTCGACACGGTGGCGAACGCGGCCTTCTTCTACGGCGCCCAGCGCGCGCTGGCCGAGGCGGAACGCCCGGTGTGGAGCCAGATGTCCTTCCAGGCCGCCGAGGAAAACCTGTACGCGGGCGCGCGACGCGGTTTCGACGGGCAGCTGTACTGGCCGGGCATCGGCTGGATCCCGCCGGACGAGCTGGCGCTGCGCGTGCTGCTGCCGCTCGCCCACGAGGGCCTGCGCCGCTCCGACGTCTCCGACGAGGCCCGTGAGCGCTACCTCGGGATCATCGAGCGCCGCTGCCTGGCGCGGCGGACGGGCGCGACCTGGCAGCGCGACTACGTCCTGCGGGCGCAGGAACGCGGGCTGGACCGCGAGGCGGCACTGAGCCTGATGCTGGGGCGCTACCTGGAACTGTCCGAGGCGGGCGAACCGGTTCACACGTGGCCGGTGGCCGATTGACGCTAGCCTGGGCGGATGCCGAAGATTCTCGGTGAGTCGCTGGAGGCGCACCGGCGTGAGGTGCGGTCCCGGGTCTTCGAAGTGCTGCGCGCGCAGCTCTACGAGCGCGGCTTCGACGCGATCACGCTGGCCGGTGTCGCCTCGGCGGCCGGGGTGGGCCGGACGGCGCTGTACAACCACTTCCCGGACAAGGAGAGCCTGCTCGTCGCGTTCGTCGAGGACGAGGCGGCCCAGTACGTCACGCGGCTGACCGAAGCCGTCGAGGCCCAGGCGGACCCGGTCGACCAGCTGGCCACGTTCGTCCGGCTGCAGCTGCGCGTGCTGGCCGAGTACCACATGCCACCGGGAACGGCGCTCGCGTCGGCACTGGCCCCGGCGGCGTACCGGCGGATCAGCGCGCACGCCGACCCGATCACCGACCGCCTCCGCGCCATCCTCGCCGGCGGCGTCGACCTGGGCCGCTGGCCGGCCGAGGACCCGGACGTCCTGATCCCGATGATCACCGCGGCGCTGGGCAACCGGACGCTGGTCGACGGGCCCGCCGACCAGCTGGTGGACGTCGTCGAAGCGGCGGTGCGGTTCGTCCTCCGGGCGGTGGGCGCGAGAGTTTAGGGTGGCCTAAGTCCGATTCATGCCCTACGATCTTTCTGACAGCCTGTCAGATCGATCGCCGGGAGGCCTGCCATGTCGGTGACCACGGACGCCCGCCCCTTCTCGGCGACCTTGCGCGCGTCGACCCTCGAAGTCCACGACCGGGCGAACTACTCCGCGTACATGCGCGCCCTGCTCGGCGGGGAGCTGACCCGCGACGGCTACACCCAGCTGGCGATCCAGTACTACTTCATCTACGGCGCGATCGAGGCCGCGAGCGACGCGATGGCCGGCGACCCCGTCGGCGGTGAGTTCGTCTTCGACGAGCTGCGGCGCCTCCCGCTCCTCGAACGCGACCTCGCCCACCTGGCCGGCCCGGACTGGCGCGCGACGATCTCGCCGCTCGCCTCCACCCGGGCATACGCCGACCGGATCCGCGAAGCGTCGGCGTGGGCCGGCGGGTACGTCGCCCACCACTACACGCGCTACCTCGGCGACATCGCCGGCGGCCAGGTCATCCGGCGGACGCTCGAGAAGAACTACGACGTCGCCGAGGCGGGCGCGCTGTTCTACCACTTCGACCGCATCGGCAGCGCGCCCCGCTTCCGGGACCAGTACCGGGCGAAGCTGGACAACGCGCCCTGGGACGAGGCCGAGCGCGCCCGCGTGATCGACGAGACGCTGGTGGCCTTCGAATGCAACGTCGCCGTCTTCGACGAGCTGGCGCTGCGCCTCGACGAGTTCCGTGCCTGATCTCACAGGCCGTTGACCTCCACTTAAGTCCAAGTTGCAGGCTCGGTTTCGGGTGGTGCACCTCCGGGGTACGCCATCTACGGATCGCCGTCCCAAGCTGTGACGGCCACGCGCCCCCGCTCGCCGCGAGGGGGCGTGTGCTACTAGGTTCGGTACCGGAAACTTGTGTCGAAGACAGAAGGAGGGCCAATGGCCCGCTACGAGCTCCCCGATCTCGACTACGATTACGGCGCCCTCGCGCCCCACATCTCCGGCGAGATCAACGAGCTGCACCACAGCAAGCACCACGCGACCTACGTCAAGGGCGCGAACGACACGCTCGACAAGCTCGAAGCCGCCCGCGAAGCGAACGACTTCGGCTCGATCGTCGGCCTGGAGACCACGCTGGCCTTCAACCTGGCCGGCCACGCCAACCACGTCGTGTGGTGGAAGATCCTGTCGCCGGAAGGCGGCGACAAGCCGACCGGCGAGCTCGCCGCGGCGATCGACGAGGCGTTCGGCTCCTTCGACAAGTTCAAGGCGCAGTTCACCGCCGTCTCGACCACGATCCAGGGCAACGGCTGGGGCGCGCTGTCCTGGGACCCGATCGGCAAGACGCTGATCACCCAGCAGCTGCGCGACCACCACAACAACCTGATCCTGCCGACCGTGCCGATCCTGCTGGTCGACGTCTGGGAGCACGCGTTCTACCTGGACTACAAGAACGTGAAGCCGGACTACGTCAAGGCCCTGTGGAACATCTTCAACTGGGCCGAGATCAGCAAGCGCTTCGACAACGCCGTCGCGGGCGGTAACGGCCTGCTCCTCGGCTGAGTTCTTCCGCGTCGAACGGGGCCCTCCCTTCCGGGAGGGCCCCGTTTTGCGCCGGGTGAAAACGCCTTGACCTCCAGCGCGGTCGAGGTGTTTGAGTGGGTGCCATGGACATCGACGCGTACCTGGCCCGCCTCGGCGTCGCCCGCCCGGCGGCACCCGACCTCGCGACGCTGCGCCACCTGCAGGAACGCCACCTGGCCGCGGTGCCGTTCGAGAACCTGAGCAGCCACCTCGGCGAGCCGGTCGTCCTCGACGAGGAGGCCCTGTTCGCCAAGATCGTCGGCCGCCGGCGAGGCGGATTCTGCTACGAGCTGAACGGCCTGTTCGCGGCCCTGCTGCGCGAGCTGGGTTACGACGCTTCGCTGCGCGCGGCCCAGGTCTTCCGCTCGGACGGCACGGTCGGCCCACCACTGGACCACGCGGCGATCGTCGTCGCCTTGGACGCCGAGGAGTGGCTGGTGGACGTCGGTTTCGGCCGCTTCGCCCGGCACCCGCTGCGGCTGTCCGCCGTGGACGCCCAGCGCGACGCGGACGGTGAGTTCCTGATCCTGGACGCCCCGCACGGCGACGTCGACATCCTGCTGGACGGCAAGCCGCAGTACCGCCTGGAGCGCCGCCCGCGCCCGCTGGCCGACTTCATCCCGATGGCGTGGTGGCAGACGACGTCCCCGGAATCCCACTTCACGCAGTCGCTGACGTGCTCCCGCCCGACGTCCCAGGGTCGTGTGACGCTGTCGGGCGACAAGCTGATCGAGACGGTGGACGGCGTCCGGAACGAGGTCCGCCTGCCGTCTCCCGAGGCGGTCCACCTGGCGTACCGCGTGTACTTCGGGATGACGCTGACGCGCTTGCCGGTACCACCGGGCGGGAGTCCCTTGACGGGCGACGTGCCGCAGCCCGACACTGCGCTGAGGTGAACGAAGCCCCGGCCTGGGGTTTTCCCAGGGCCGGGGCTCCGTCCGTTCCCGAACTGACTGCCGCTCCCACCACGAAGCGGACATGTATGAGGTTAGCCTAACCTCATCTCCGCGGGCAAGGGGTCGGCCGCAGAGACTCGGATCTCACTCTTCCGGGTGACACTCAGGGCTCGCAGCCGCGGTTTTTGTCGGTGGTCGCGGTTACGGTCACGCCGTGGATACGAATCGATACGTCCCGTCAGACCTTGGCCCGCTTGAGCACCCGCAGCCCCAGGCCGCGCTTCACCGGCCAGGAAATCCCGCCCCGCCGGATCAGCACCACCGCGCACACCACCGCGGCCACGGCCGAAACCGCCCCACCGATGTAGAACGGAGACCGCCCGCCGAACTCCTGGGCCATCCACCCCACCATCGGCCCGCCGATCGGGTTCCCCCCGATCAGCACGAGCACGTACAGCCCCATCACGCGGCCCCGCATCTCCGGGCTGACCGACGTCTGCACCAGGGCGTTCGCCGTGTTGAGGAAGGTCATCGTGGCGAAGCCGAGCGGGATCAGGCCGAGGCCGAACGTCAGGTACGTCGGCATGAAGGCGGTGAGCAGCTCGAACACGCCCAGGAAGAACGCCGACACGAGCATCAGCCGCACCCGCGGCCGGCCCTTGGTGCCGCGGCGGGCCGACATCAGCGCGCCGGTGAACGTGCCGACCGCGACCAGCGTCGAGAGGAGGCCGTAGCCGTCGGCGGCGGTGTGGAACACGTTCGCCGCGACGATCGGGAGCGAGCTGAAGTACGTGATGCCGAATGTGCTGACGAACAGCACCAGCACCATCACCGTCACCAGATCCGGCCGCCGCCGGACGTAGCGCAGGCCCTCGGCGAGCTGGCCCTTCTCGCGCGGCACCGCCGCGACGCGGAACAGCTTGTCCGGGTTCATCAGGACCAGCCCGGTGATCACCGCGACCGTGCTCAGCGCGTTCGCGATGAACAGCCAGCCGGTGCCGATCCAGGTGATCGCGAACCCGGCGATGGCCGGGCCGACGATCCGCGCCATGTTGAAGATCGACGAGTTCAGCGCGACGGCGTTGGCCACCTGGTCGCGGCCCACCATCTCGGCGACGAACGACTGCCGCGTCGGCACTTCCAGCGCGGCCGTCACGCCGAGCGTGAAGCACAGGACGTAGACGTGCCACAGCGCGGCGATCCCGCTCAGGTCGAGCACGCCGAGGATCGCGGCCTGTGAACACGCTGCCACCTGGATCCAGGTGAGCAGCCGCCGCTTGTCGACGCGGTCGGCGAGGACGCCGGCCCAGAGCGAAAGGAACAACGTGGGCGTGAACTGAAGCGCGACCGCGACACCGAGGGCGATCGGGTTGTTGCCGCTGAGGGTGAACACCAGCCAGTCCTGGGCGATGCGCTGCATCCAGGTGCCGATGTTCGAGATGACCTGGCCGGTGAAGAACAGCCGGTAGTTGCGGACGCGCAGCGAGGCGAACATGCTGCCGCGCTGGGGAGAGGATGGAGGCGACGCGGACGGCGGTGAGGCCGTCTCCCGGGTAGCAGTGGTCTGGATCGAACGCTTGGTTTCGCTACCCGTGGCCGTCACCGTGGTTAGTTCCCCGCCATCCTGTCTATGATTTCGGCGGCTTTGGAGAGCACTTCACGCTCTTCGTCGCCGAGTTCCGCCAATTGCCGGTCCAGCCACGCCTCCCGCACGGAGATGGCCTTCTGCACGTAGGCCAGCCCGCTCTCGGACAGCTCGACGATGGCCTGCCTGCCATCGGTCGGGTGCGGGCGCCGCTCGACGAACCGCAGCTCCTCGAGCGCGGCGATCACCCTCGTCATCGAAGGGGGCTGGACGCCTTCCTTCGCGGCGAGCTGACCCGGGGTCAGCGCACCGCACTTGTGGAGGGTGGACAGCGCGGCGACCTGAGTCAGCGTGAGGTCGTCCCCGACGCGCTGTGCCCGCAGCCGGCGGTTGAGCCGGACCACCGCAAGACGCAGACGGCTCGCCAACGAGCGTTCGTGCGTGTCGCCGGACATATAGTTAGCATACCTTACGAAACTTCGGCCGAGCGGGTGATCTCCGTCAACCCGCAACCTGGAATACGGTCGCGCGTCCTCACCCAGGAGCGAAACCCCTGGGGAGCACGATGAACAAGAAGCTGGTGGGCTCGGCCGTGGTCGGCGCGGCGGTCCTGGCGGTCGTGGCGGCGCAGTTCCTGGGCGGCGGTGACGACGCGCCCGCGGCCGCGCCCGCACCACCACCGTCAACGCCGGCTCCCGCCATCGTCCAGGGGTCCCTGGAGGTCTACCGCTTCCCCGACGTGGCCGGTGGGCGCGGCTGGTCGATCGAGATCCCGGTCCCGGCGGGCTGGACCGTCACCCACGAGAACGACCGGGCGAGCTACCGCAGCGGTCAGCTCCTCCTGGAGACCGACAAGGTGCCGATCACGCAGGAGGACGCACTGAGCGGGCTCAAAGCCGTGGCCGCGAAGGCGCACCAGGACAGCTCGGTCCTCAAGCCCGCGCAGGCCGGCGACATCCAGGACGCGGCGGAATGGGACTACACCTACCTCCGCGACGGCCACCCCGAACGGGCCGCCGTCATCGGGATCGGCGCGGGCGACAGCCTCGTCACGATCCGCTACGAGGCGCCGCCCGCCGAGTTCGACCGCAACCGCGGCGTGCTGGACGCCGCGATGAAGGTCAGCGCGCCGGGCTGATCAGCGGAACGCCGCCTGGATCGGCCCGACCGCGAAGTACGCCACGAAGGCCAGCGCGATCACCCACATCAGCGGGTGCACCTGGCGGGCCTTGCCGGTGGCCGCGCGGATGACGACGTAGCTGACGAAGCCGGCGCCGATACCGTTCGCGATCGAGTACGTGAACGGCATGACGACGATGGTCAGGAACGCCGGCAGTGCGATCGAGAAGTCGGTGAAGTCGATCTCGCGGACCTGCGACATCAGCATCGCGCCCACGACGACCAGCGCCGGCGCGGCCGCCTCGACCGGCACCACCTGGTACAGCGGCGTCAGGAACATCGCGGCGAGGAACAGCACGCCGGTGACGATGTTCGCCAGGCCGGTCCGGGCACCTTCGGCGATGCCGGACGCCGACTCGACGAACACCGTGTTGGAGCTGGCCGAGCCGAAGCCGCCGGCCGCGCCCGCGAGACCCTCGACGAACAGCGCCTTGCCGACGTTGGGCAGCTGGCCGTCCTTCGGGAGCAGGTCGGCCTCCTTCGCGAGGCCGGTCATGGTGCCCATGGCGTCGAAGAAGTCGGCGAGCACCAGGGTGAACACCAGCAGGCAGACGGTGATGATCGGCAGCCGCGTCCAGGCACCGAAGGAGACGTCGCCGACGAGCGAGAGGTTCGGCAGGCCGAACACCTGGTCCGGCAGCGCCGGGTAGCCGAGGTTCCAGCCCTTCGGGTCGGTGCCCTTCGACGGCCCGGCGTTGACGATCGCCTCGACGACGATGGCCAGCACGGTCGAGCTCAGCACGCCGATCAGGATCGCGCCCTTGACCTTCCGGACGACCAGGATGCCGGTGACCAGCAGGCCGACGACGAACACCGCGGTCGGCCAGGAGGCGATCGAGCCGTTGATGCCGAGGCCGACCGGGACGGTGGTGTGCGCGGCGTCCGGCAGCCGGCGCACGAACCCGGCGTCGACCAGGCCGATCAGGCAGATGAACACGCCGATGCCGACGGCGATCGCGGACTTCAGCGCGGCCGGCACGGCCCGGAACACCGCGGTGCGGAACCCGGTGAGCACCAGCAGGACGATGATCACGCCCTCGATGACCACCAGGCCCATCGCCTCGGGCCAGGTCATCTGCGGGGCGATGGTGACCGCGACCAGGCTGTTGATGCCCAGGCCGGTCGCGATGGCGAACGGGTAGTTCGCGATCAGGCCCATGAGGATGGTCAGCACGCCGGCGACGAGCGCGGTCACCGCGGCGACCTGCGGCACCGGCAGGATGCCGCCGAGGACGTCCTTGTGGGCGCCCGCGTCGTCGGCCGAGAAGCTGCCGATGATCAGCGGGTTCAGCACCACGATGTAGGCCATCGTGACGAAGGTGACCAGGCCGCCGCGCAGCTCGCGCGAGACGGTCGACCCCCGCTCGGTGATCTTGAAGAACCGGTCCAGTGTGGACGTCCCGGTGCGGGTCGTCTCCTGCTCCGCCATTCGCCTGCCCATTCTCTCGCTGCTGCGGAGTACCCTGCACCTCGTGAGTGAACCGATCAATCCACCGGAGGTTACGGGCTCGTTGCGGCACACGCCGGAGCTGCCCAAGAAGCTGACCGACCTGACGCCGGTGGTGATCGTAGGCACCTCGATCTGGGCTGTCGCGCTGGTGGTGCTCTTCTTCACGACTTCGGGGCTGTGGGTGCAGACGGCGCTGTCCGGTTTCGCGCTCGGCTTCATCGGCATGGCGATCATCGCCTGGCAGCGCGCCGCCGCCCGCCGCGGCTCGAAGTCGGCCCAGCGCCTCTAGCCCAGCATCGTCCTCGGCGACGGGTCGTCGAGCAGCGCGGTGATCAGGTGCCGGTCGGGCCAGCGCCCGGCCGCCCAGGCGAACGCGCGCGCCAGGCCCTCCGACGTGTCGGCCGCGTGCAGCCGGTCATCGGACCACCACGGGACGTCGTGATCGGCGTCTTGGATGCGCACGGTGAGCGGGTCGTGCACCAGCACACCGCCGTCCGGGACCCGGATGCCGAGCTGGTCGGCGACGAGCTTCAGCGCGGGCAGCTCGGCCCAGGGCGCGTACTCGCCCTCGCTGACGACCCGGGCTTCCTCGGTGCTCGCGAGCGGCAGGTCGAGCAGGTCGGCGAGCCGCTCCGGGTCCTCGGGGGCGACCACGTACCGGCCGGGCTCGAGCGCCCCGGCGACCCACGGCACGTCCAGCACCAGCGCGTCGTCCACAACGGACCCATCGGCGGCCCGCACGCCTCGCGGCACCCCCGGGTCCACTCCGGACTCGACAACGGCGTCGTAAGCGCGTGTGGTCAGCCCGAGCGACACCTCGCGGCTCGGATCGGCAAGCCGGTCGAGGAGATCCCTGGCCTCATCCACAGTGGACAGATCGAGGTCGTTGCGCACCCCGGCGATCTCGAGGAGCTCCTCGCTCAGGCCGACGTCGGGAACCTCGTCGAAGAGCCCGGCCAGATCGGCGTCCGGCAGCCGCCACTCGTTCGGCGCGGCGCCCTCGAGCACGGCGTACTGCGCGATCCACCAGGCGGCGTGCCCGTTCGGCGCGCGCAGCGCCTGCCAGGTCTCCGGCCGGGCTGCGAGCAGGCGCAGGGCGGCGGGCCAGGCGTCGTCGGCGACGAGGTCGAGGTCCCGGATCGCGACGAGCGTCGACGGCGGTTCCGGCAGCGAGTCCCACCAGGCTTCTTCGTCGGGCAGGTCGTGGTCGGGTTCGTGCGGTTCGTCGTCGACGACCACGGCGAAGGAGTCGAGCACCCCGGCGGCCTCGAGGGTGCTTTGCGGCCAGTCGCCGGCGAAGTCCTCGTCGAGGACGTCCATGGCGCCGTCTTCCTCGAAGACCTCTTCGTCGAAGATGTCGAGCAGCGGCGAGTTCGGGAGGACGAGTTCGCCGGCGCGGCGCCAGGTGTCGGTGCCGGGCAGGGCGAGCGCCCCGACCCAGCGCGGGGCATCGTCCCCGCAGTCGGCGATCAGCCGCAGCACGGCACCGGCGAGCGTCGTACCGTCCAAACCGGACCGGACGTCCTCGACACTGCGCTCGACGGCATCCCGCAGCTGGTCGGCGTTGAGCAGCTCCCGGGCATCGGCATGCTTGGCACCCAGCCGTTCCAGCAGCGGATGCGACGCGGCGGGGTGCACCAGCCGCAGTCCCGGAATATCCACATCGGACAGCAGGTCGAGCAGTTCGGCCGAGCCCTCGACGAGCAGACAGCCCCGAGCACCCGGCAGCGTCCGCCCGTCGGACAGGGGGACGGGCAGCCCATCCAGCCGTTCCCCGGCGAGAGCGTGCGACTCGACGGCGATCGCCAGGGCGGCGTAGAGGTCCCGCCACCAGCCCGGATCCCGGGTGACACCGGTCAGCGTGTCCAGCACCTCTTCGATGCCGATCACTTGCACCGCAACGACTTTGAGAACTTGAGCAGGCCCGTCGATCAGCCCCGGCACCAGGTCCTTCAAAAGCGCGGACAGCCCCGGCACGTCGACGTCGAGCACCCGAGCCTGCCGACCGGAAACCTCGTTGCCGTCCTTAGTAGACAGCCACGGTTCCACGCTGAGCGCTGCCATCACTTCGTCGCGAAGCTTGTTATCCACAGTGGACTTCGGAAACCCGGGAGCCGGAACAAGCGCGAACCGCTGGTCGGGCGGCAGTAGCCGCACAAGCCCGACGTACTCTTTCGCGGCCGCCTCAAGCGCTTGCGCCAGCTCGGGTCCGGGCAGAGCGCGCCGCCGCGACGGTTCGACCGGAACGGAGGCAAGCAGCCGAGCGGGCAGCGACAGCGCGTCATCGGTGGGCGTCGGGGCGTGCAGAACGTCCTCGAGAAGCGGCCGGGGATTCCCATCGGAGCCGACCGGGACGGCCCACACGACGTCACCGCGATGGGTCAGCCAGCGCGTTTCCCGTTCCGGGCCACGGATTCCGACGAAGTCCCCGTCGGCTTCACGCGTCCAAACGCGACCATCCACATAGAACTCCGCGAGCCAGGGCAGAGCAAGCAGCAGATCGGCGACGTCGTGGGCAAGATCGTCAAGGAGGGCGCGCCCGTCAACACCGTTCCGAAGAGGCAATCGGACTTCGGTGTCGAACCCGGGCGGAACATCGGCCGGGACGGGCCAGGGAAGCCGAAGGACGGGAACGTCCCCCTCGATCCCGGCGGCTTCCCGGGTGCGCTGGGCGGAGAAGGCGACCCCGCCGCTGCTGGAGACAACGCGGGGTTCATCGGAAACGGTCCGCACGGCGGCGAACCCGACACCGAAGCGCCCGACGGTCTCGCCGGTCTTGCCGGAGGCCCGCAGCGAGGCGAGCGAGGCAACACCCCGGGCGTCGAGCGGAGCCCCGGTGTTGGCGAACCGCAGTTCGGCGTCCACAAGAGACACCCGAACCCGCCCGGGCTTCCCACCGGCCATGGCGGCATCGGCGGCATTCTGCGCGAGTTCGACGAACAGCCGATCCCGGTAGGCGCCAACCCGAAGATCACGTTCGACGTTGGTGTCTTCGGTGAGCCGCGTGGGCGAGTCCCGCCAGGACCGCAGGGTGGCTTCACGAAGCCGGGCGGTCCCGAAGGGATCGCCCGGTTCAGGGGTGT
This sequence comes from Amycolatopsis sp. NPDC004772, assembly GCF_053601215.1. Lineage (NCBI taxonomy): Bacteria > Bacillati > Actinomycetota > Actinomycetes > Pseudonocardiales > Pseudonocardiaceae > Amycolatopsis > Amycolatopsis sp. NPDC004772. The sequence goes on along the minus strand of NZ_JBSGBK010000048.1, from coordinate 24,865 downwards.
CGCCGATCACCGTTCGGGAGAGCCGTCGACCTGAGCCTGAGCTTCATCACCGGCAGCCTCGGTGGCGACGGCATCGGTCACCTCAGCCTGAGTGGGCTCCGCTTCGGAGGGCTCGGGAACCTCGGTCACCGCGGGCTCATCGGCGGGCGCTTCCGGAACCACGGGCTCAGTCTCCGCAACAACGGAAGCCTCGGCGGGCGCGGCGCTCTGATCGGCCACCGCCGCAGGCCCTTCGCCTGGCTCGGCCACCGCAGCAGCCGAATCAACCACCCCCGGCTCGGGCGCGGCACCCGACTCAGCCACACCATCAGCGGCGGCCTCAACCGGCTCGGCCACCGCACCCGTCTCCGGCTCGGTCACGGTTGAAGCGAATTCACCCGACTCAGCAACCTCGCTGGTCGCCACCTCGCCGGTCGCCGCCGGTTCCTCCGCCACTACCGGTTCGGCTGCCTCGACCGGCTCCGCCACCGCCGCATCCCCCGGCTCGGCGATCTCGTCGGCCGCAACCGGCTCTGCCGCACTTTCAGCCGCCGTCTCAACCGGCTCCGCCACCGCCGCGGCCGGATCGACCGCCGTTTCCACGGCCACCAGCTCGGGTTCCACCGCGACGGGCTCAGCCGCTTCAGCTGCAGCCGGTTCACCTTGCGCCGCCTGCGCGACCTCTGGCTCAGCAGCCACAGGCTCAGCCGCTTCAGCTGCTGCCGGATCACCTTGCGCCGCCTGCGCAACCGCCGACTCCGCCGCCACAGGCTCAGCCACCGACGCAGCCGCTTCGGCGGCGGGCTCGCCCTGCGAGGCCTCTGGCTCAGCAGCCACCTGGACCTGCGCCAGCTCCGGCTCCACTTCCGCCGGCGAGACGTCCGACTCCGCTATCCCCGTCTCACCCTCCGCCGCCGGCGACTCCACCTCAGCCGCCACCGGCTCGACCTCAGCCGCCTCCGGCTCGGTAGCTGCCACCGCCAGCTCGGGCTCCCCCGCCTGAGGCTCCGCGGCCTCCGGCTCACTGGCCTCCGCCTCAGCGGCCACCGGCTCCGCAGCCTGCGGCTTCACCTCGGCCGCCTCCGGCTCCCCCGCCGCTACCGGCTCCGCGGCCTGCGGCTCCGCCTCAGCGGCCTTCGCGGCTTCGAGCTCCGCGCCGGCCTCCGTCTCCACCGCGACCGCCACCGGCTCCGCCCCGGCCTCCGGCTCCGCGGCCTGCGGCTTCGCCTCCGCAGTGGCTTCCGCCCCGGCTTCCGGCTTCGCCTCCGCCTCCACCGCGGCCTCAGCCGCCTCCGGCTCCGCGGCCTGCGGCTCCGGCTCCGCGGCCTGCGGCTCCGCCTCCGACGCCGCCGACTCCGCCTCGGCCTCCGGCTTCGCCTCAGCCGCCTCCGACGCCGTCTCCGCGGCCTCCGGCTTCGCCTCCACCCCGGCCTCCGCCGCGGCCTCCGGCTTCACCTCAGCCGCCTCCGACGCCGCCTCCGCCGCTTCCGGCTTCGCCTCCACCTCCGCCACCGGCTCAAAGTCCAGCAGCGAATCGTCGTAAACCAGCTCCGCCACCGGGACGGACGACGTCACCTCGACCTCGACCTCCGAGTGCGCTCCGCATCCGTACTCCACGTCCACCACGTGGCCGTCCGCCGGGGCGATGTCGTTGCTGCAGACCCCGAACACCCCTCGCAGCGAACCCGCCAGCGGCACGAAGAACCCGCATGTCCCACAGACGTCCGGCGCGCTGCGGGCCATGTCGGACCTCGGGCCGAACTCGCCCGCGTGCCACCTGGCCGCCGCCTCCGTGCGGCCGAAGCGGGACAACTCGTGGACGCGGCCCAGGCCGATCTCGCGGGCCGTCTCCTGCACCGCCGGGTCGTCCGACAGCAGGTACGCCGGGGCCAGGCGGGGGTCGTTCTCTGCCGTGGGGAAGATGTCGCCCACTCCGAGGTCGCCCGCTCGGACTCGGCGCTCCCAGGGCACCCAGGCCGGGGCCACCAGCGCCGCGGGGCCCGGGACCAGGACCACTTCGCTGACCGTCACCGGCTCGTCGTCGCCCGCCAGGGCGACCGTGACCGACCAGCGCCAGCCTCCGTAGCCCGGGACCTGGGCCTCGAACAGGTGACTTGCCGTGACCGCGTCCTCGCGGGTGACACCCACGTGGGCGCCGAGCTGCTCCTCGGGTGCGTCCTCCAGCACCGCAGCTCGCGCGAACTCCACCGCGTCGGCGAGTTTGCGCTGCACGGAACCGTCGTCCAGGGTCAGCAGCAAAGTCATGCGGCCAATTGTGCCGCACGCATCCGCGGCGCCCGTGCCAGGCTGTTCATCGTGCGCACGCCGATCGTCACCGTCCTGCTGCTGGCCGCCGCCCTCGGTGGCTGCGCCAGTGCTCCGGCGCAAGAACCCGGGCCGGAACGGCTCACCGTCCAGATCGTCGCGACCCTGCCGCACGATCCCGCCGCCTTCACCGAAGGCTTCGAGTTCGCCGGGGACACGCTGTACGAGAGCACCGGGCTCGCCGGGAAGTCCGCGCTCACCGCGGGCCCCGCCGGCGGGCCGCCACGGACCACCGCCACGCTGCCGTCGCCGATGTTCGGCGAGGGCGTCACCGTCCTCGGGCCGACGCTGTGGCAACTCACCTGGCAGGACGGCGTCGCCATCGAACGCGACGCCACCACCCTCGCCGAGCTGCGGCGGGTCCCCTTCCAGGGTGAAGGCTGGGGCCTGTGCCACCAAGCCGACGGCCGCCTGGTCATGAGCAACGGCTCCGCGCAGCTCACCTTCCGGGACCCGAAGACCTTCGCCGTCACCGGGAGCGTCGACGTCGGGCGCGACCAGCTCAACGAGCTCGAATGCGTGGGCGGGGACGTCTACGCAAACGTTTGGCACACCGACACCGTGCTGCGGATCGACGCCGCCACCGGGCGCGTCACCGCGACGATCGACGCAGGTCAGCTGCGTGCGAAGGTGAACGCGACCGGCGCCGAAGACGTGCTCAACGGGATCGCCGCCGTCCCGGGCACCGGCGATTTCCTGCTCACCGGGAAGCAGTGGCCGACCACGTTCCGGGTGAGGTTCGTCCCGGCTCCGGTGTGAAAGCACGGATGAGCAGGCGGAACCGACCCCCAGTAAGGCAGGATTGACACGTGGCACTCTTCGGCTCCCGCTCCGACGGCTCCGGCTCGCAGCAGCGCGGCCGGAAGTCCAAGCGGCGCTGGACGCCGGAACCGGGCGCCGCGCGGGCCCGGTCCTGGCGGGACGCCGCCGCGCCGCGCGCCGAGCACGGCAGCCCGCCGCCCCCCACCCGCGTCCAGCGGCCCGTCGAGCACGGCAACCCGCCGCCAACCCGCGTCCAGCAGCCCGTGGACCACGGCAATCCGCCGCCCACCCGCGTCCAGCGGCCCGTGGAACAGGGCAACCCGCCGCCCACCCGGGTGCCGCCGCGCGCCGGGTTCCACGACGGCCGGGTGCCCAACGCCGACGAAGCGCCGACCGCCGCCGCGCCGACCGGTCACCGGCCGCCCCCGCGTGGGGCCCGGCCCTACGACCCGCACCGCACCGAGCCCGTGCGCCGCGAACCGCCCGGTGGCTTCTACCAGGGCGAACGCCACCCTGGCAGCGGTGAGTACGAGCACTACGACACCGGCGGCTACGCGGGCGAACCGCGGCCCCCGGAGCCGGGGCCCCCGCCGCCGCGGGAAGAGCCACGCACGCCGGGCGGCACGCCGAAGCTCCCGAAGAAGATCACCGTCACGCGGGTGGCGGCGATGCGCAGCCGGCAGCTGACCGGCCAGGCCGTCGACGCCTTCCAGCGCGCGACGAAGGCCGACGGCGCCGAGAAGTCCGGCCTCACCTCGCTGACCTACGCCGTGATGCTGAACTACGCCAGCGACGCCGCCATGGCGATCGCGCTGGCCAACACGCTCTTCTTCGCCGCGACCAGCGGCGAGAGCAAGGGCAAGGTCGCGCTCTACCTGCTCATCACGATCGCGCCGTTCGCGCTGGTCGCGCCGGTGATCGGGCCCGCGCTCGACAAGGTGCAGCGCGGCCGGCGGCTGGCGATGTGCGCCTCCTCGATCGGCCAGGGCCTGATGGCCGTCGTGATGGCGCTGCACTTCGACGACTGGCTGCTCTACCCGGCCGCGCTCGGGATGATGGTGCTGTCGAAGTCGTTCACCGTGCTCAAGGCCGCGGTCACCCCGCGGGTGCTGCCGTCGGAGATCACGCTCTCCAAGACGAACGCCCGGCTGACCACGTTCGGCCTGGTCGCCGCGGGTGTGTTCGGCGCGCTGGCCAGCGGCGTCAACGCGATCACCGGCTCGGCGGGCGCGCTGTGGTTCACCGCGCTGATCTGCGTCGCCGCGGCCGTCCAGTCGATGCGGATCCCGGCCTGGGTGGAGGCGACCGAGGGCGAGGTGCCGACGTCCCTGTCGGCGCACCCGAAGGAGAAGAAGCGCCGTCAGCCGCTGGGGCGCCACATCGTCGTCGCGCTCTGGGGCAACGGCTCGGTGCGCGTGCTCACCGGCTTCCTCATGATGTTCGCCGCGTTCGCGGTGAAGGCGCAGACCGAGGGCAGCGGGCAGACGCCGTTCATGCAGCTGCTGCTGCTCGGCGTGATCGGCGCCGCGGCGGGCGCCGGCGGGTTCCTCGGCAACGCGCTGGGTTCGCGCCTGCACTTCGGCAGCCCCGACCAGGTGATCGTCGGCTGCGTGGCGGGCTGCGTGCTGGCCGCGCTGGTCGCGACGCTCCTGCCCGGCCTGGCCACGGCCGCGATCGTCGGCCTGATCGGCGCGACGGCCAGCGCGCTGGCGAAGATCAGCCTCGACGCCGTCATTCAAGAAGACCTGCCCGAGGAGTCGCGCGCGTCGGCGTTCGGCCGCTCGGAAACCGTGCTGCAGCTCGCCTGGTGCCTCGGCGGGGCGGTCGGCCTGCTGCTGCCGCCGACGTACTGGATCGGCTTCCTGGTGATCAGCATCCTGCTGGCGGTCGGCCTGGCCCAGACGTACCTGGTGCGCCGCGGCGGGTCGCTCGTGCCGGGCCTCGGCGGCGACCGGCCGCTGCGCCCCGAGCCGACCGGCAGCTTCCCGGCCCAGGGCCTGCCCCGGGACCCGACGGCCCGCCGGTAGGGTCTGGGCCCATGCGACGTTCCCGGGTGGTGGCCCTGCTTGCGGCCGGTGGGTTCGCGGCGGCCGGCTGCTCGGCGCCCGGCCCGGCCGAGGTCACCTTCTACGCCGACGGCCACACGATCAACACGACGCCGGTGCTTTCGTGCGACTACTCCCGGCAGCTCGCGCAGCCGTGCAGCGCCACGGGCGACACGCAGACGCTCAAGGTCCGCCCGGGCAAGCCGGTGCAGATCTCGGTGCCCGGCGAGGTCGCGGACGCGCCGTGGCAGATCGTCTACGAGTACGTCACCCCGCAGGGCGAGTACAAGCAGAGCGATCCGATCCCGTTCACGTCGCTGGACCGCTACGCCTACACCGTGACACCCCCGACCCCCGCCGACCGCATTTCGGCGGTGGACGTGCAGAAGTACACCGCCGTGCTCAACTCGAGCACCGGTGAATCGGGCCTGCTGCCCAGCGACGTCTGGGGTCTCCGGCTGGAGGCTTAGGGGTCGATGTCCCGGGCGACCGCGCGCATGATTTCGGCGATCTGCTTGGTGTGCTTGCGGTCCGGGTAACGGTTGCGCCGCAGGTCCGGCTGCACCTTCAGCTCCAGGAGCTTGATCATGTCCTCGATCAGGCCGTGCAGCTCCTCGGCCGGGCGGCGGCGCGCTTCGGCGACGGACGGCGGCGGGTCGAGCAGCCGGACGGAGAGCGCCTGCGGCCCGCGGCGGCCGTCGGCGACGCCGAACTCCAGCCGCTGTCCGGCCTTGAGCCCCTCGACGCCCTGCGGCAGCGCGGCCTTGCGAATGTAGACGTCGGCGCCACCGTCCTGCGTGACGAACCCGAACCCCTTCTCCGCGTCGTACCACTTGACCTTGCCGGTCGGCACTTCCCTCACCAGTCCTTCTGCTGTCCGCTCACGACGAACGCGCCCGGGGCGTACCCAGGGCGCGCTGGGTAAAGGGTATCTCGCCACAGGCCCTGGGGAGAAGTCGATACCGGCGGATACCCTCATGCCTCATGAAGACCACGACGAAGGAGGCCGCCGTGGCCGCTCGCGGCAAACCGTTCCTGATGCGCGTCGGCATCGGGCTGTTCGGCCTCGGCATGCTCGCCGTGCTGGCGGTGTTCATCATGTTCGCCGCCGGCCTGGAGAACCTGCCGATCTGGTTGTCGGTCGCCGCCGGGGTCATCACGCCGCTGGGCCTGCTCCTCGGCCTGATCGCCCTGGTGATCGAGGCGCGCGCCAAGTAGACACAGCGCAGCTCCGCTGCTCCGTTGAGGGCGGTGGCGGGGGCATGGATGGACTAGGGCACCGCCGCGAAGGTCTTCTCGAACCAGTCCGGGAACTCCGTCAGCGACTCGAACACCACCTCCGCTCCTTCGCTCAGCAGCAGCGTGCGATCACACGGCCCGGTGGTGACACCCACCGCGATCGCGTTGGCCGCGAGGGCACCCCGGATGTCGCCCGCGTGATCTCCGACATACACCCGGGCGTCGTGGGCGAGGAGCGCTTCGGCCTTCTGCGTCGACCACAGCTCGCCGATCACTTCGTCGACTTCGAGCCCGAGCGCGTCCACGTGCAACTGTGCGTTGGGCCCGTACTTCCCGGTGACGACCAGCGTGCGCCCGCCCGCGGCGTGCACCGCGCGGAGTGACTCGGCCGCGCCCGGCAGCGCGACCGCACTCGGCACGACCACTTCCGGGTACATCGCGCGGAACCGGTCGACGAGCCCCGGGATGCGTTCCTCGGGCGCTTCGAAGCCGCGCAGGATGTCGTCGAGCGGCGGCCCGAGGTTGGCCGCGAACGCCTCGCCGTCCAGCGGCAGGCCGGATTCGGCGCCCAGCGCGTTCATCGCCGCGGCCATGCCCGGCCGGGCGTCGATCAGTGTCATGTCGAGGTCGAACCCCACGGTGATGCCCACGATCCACACGGTACTGGGCACCACCGACAGTTTTACACGTAAGCCGATCATGTACAGCACCTTGACAGTGGAGTGATCTGTGTCAAGGTGAGGGTGTGACCAGCTTCACCGAACGGACGAAGGCGTCCCTGCGGGAGGCGCTGCTCGACGCCGCCGCCGACCTGCTGCCGGACCGCGGTCACGCGGGCCTGCGGATGGCCGACGTCGCGGCGAAAGCCGGCGTGAGCAGGCAGACGGTCTACAACGAGTTCGGGAACAAGGCGGCGCTGACCCAGGCGGTGGCGCTGCGCACCGCGTCGGAGTTCCTCGACGGGATCCGGCAGCGGTTCGAAACGGCGGACGGGCTCCTGGCGGGCATCCACCACGCCGTCGTCTACACGATCGAGCACGCGCGGGAGAACCGCCTGGTCGCGGCGGCGCTCGGCACCGAAGCCGGCGAAGACCTGCTGCCGCTGCTCACCACCAGGGGCGAGCCGATCCTCACCGCGGCCGCGGACCTCGCCGCCGAGCAGTACCGCGAGTTCGAACCCGAGCTCTCCGCGGGAGCCGCGGCCCTGCTCGCGGAGACCGTCGTCCGGCTTTCCCTGTCCCACCTGGTGCTCTCCACGCACTCGGCGGCCGAGGCGGCCGACGCCGTCACCGCGGTCCTGGAACCCGCCATCCGCCAATTCGTCCACAATGGAGTGAAACGATGACCGACACGCTCCCGGAGCTCCGGACCGGCTTTTCCTCACTGCGCAAGGGCGGGCTGAACTGGGATTCCTTCCCGCTGCGGCTGTTCGTCAAGGGCAACAAGAAGTTCTGGAACCCGGCCGACATCGACTTCAGCCGCGAACGCGAAGGCTGGGACACGCTCAACGACGAGCAGAAACGCAGCACGACGTACCTGGTCGCGCAGTTCATCGCCGGCGAAGAGGCCGTCACCGAGGACATCCAGCCGTTCATGCGGGCGATGTCGGCGACCGGCCGGTTCGGCGACGAGATGTACCTGACGCAGTTCTGCTTCGAGGAAGCCAAGCACACGGAGGTGTTCCGGCGCTGGATGGACGCCGTCGGGCTGACCCAGGACCTCCACCCGTTCGTCGCCGAGAACCCGCACTACCGCAAGCTGTTCTACGAAGAGCTGCCGCAGTCGCTGCGGGCGCTGGAGGACGATCCCAGCCCGCTCAACCAGATCCGCGCGAGCGTCACTTACAACCACGTCATCGAGGGCAGCCTGGCGCTCACCGGCTACTACTCGTGGCAGCTGATCTGCACCCAGCACGACATCCTGCCGGGCATGCAGGAACTGGTCCGCCGCATCGGCGACGACGAGCGCCGTCACATGGCCTGGGGCACCTTCACCTGCCGGCGGCACGTCGCCGCGGACGACTCGCTGTGGGACGCGGTGCAGCAGCGGATGGGCGAGCTGCTCCCGCACGCGCTCAACATGATCCAGTGGGTGCAGGACCAGTTCGAGGAGATCCCGTTCGACAACGACCCGCAGGAGATCATCCAGTACGCGGCCGACCGGGCGCAGCGACGGCTGGGCGCGATCGAGTCGGCGCGCGGGATGCCGGTGGAGCAGATCGACGTCGACTATTCGCCGGAGCAGCTCGAAGAAACCTTCGGCGAAGAGGACGCGAAGGCGATCGCGGAAGCCGCTGCCGCGGTGGGCTGAGGACGCCCCGGCGGGTGGGGCACCTCGACCGAGGTACCCCACCCGGATCTTCACCAGTCCCAGCTGAGGATGATCATCGGACACCTCCTTCCGTGGAATCGCGCAGGAACACGCCTGGCCGCCCGGCGCGGTTTACCCGCGCTTCGCGGATCCGTCAGCTCGCCGGCCAGTAGACGGCGTGCCAGCCGAAGGACAGGTCGGACCGGCCAATGATCGTCCCGTCGGCGGAGATCCCGGTCGCCCAGCTGTAGCCACCGCCGGGCAAGGCGCCGAGGATCGTTTCCGTGCCGTCCGCGGCCCAGCGGGCCGCCACCGATTCGACGTTGCCGACGGCCGTGCCGGAGTCGTTGAGCGCCACCGCCTCGGACCGCCGGGTGGGCTCCAGCACGGTGGCCCCGCGCGCGCTCCAGCGCACCGCCCGGTCCTGGGCGAAGTCGACGGACCCGTTGCCCACGACCACCCCGGCGCGGTTGATCGCGCGCGGCGTCGCGGAGGCCGGAGCCGCCGGCCAGTCGAGCCGGACCCGCTGCCCGTCCCGCTTCCAGGCCACCGGGACCCGCGAGCCCGCCTCGGTGACGCTCCCGGCGATCACGCCGAAGTCGTTGATCGCGGCCGCCGTGGCGCCCGGGTTGCCCACGTTGCCCGGCGAGAGGTCGGTGATCGCGCCGGTGGCCGTCCAGCGGACCGCGTGCTCATTGCCGGCGGAATCCGAGGCGCTTCCGCTGATCAGCGAGCCGTCCGCGGTGATCCCGGTGACGACGCCCTGCCCGCCGCCGGGCAGCGAAGCGAGCTGGGTGACCGAGCCGTCCGGGGCCCAGCGCAGCGCGACGTACGTCCCCTGCGGGGTGCTGCCGCTGCCGGCGACCACGCCGGTCCGGCTGATGGCTCTCGCTTCGGAGGCCCCGGCCCACGGCAGCGCGGTGACGGAGCCGTCCGGGGCCCAGCGGACCGCGTGCTCCTCACCGCTCGCGTCCTGGGCCCAGCCCACGGCCACCCCGGCGTCGTCGACCGCGACCGCCCGGCCCTGTTCGCCGCCCAGCGTCGGCAGGGCGCTGATCCGGCCCTGGCTGTCCCACTTCACCGGGTGGAAGCGCATGCGCACGTCATACGGAAGCGACTCGCCGACCATGGTGCCGGTGGCGTTGATCGCGGCCACGGTGCTGAACGCGTCGCCCGGCAGGGTGCCCAGGTCGACCGGCGCGACGTCGGCCGCGGCCGCCACGCCCGGCAGGCCCAGCGCGGCCGCCGCGAGCAGCGTCCCCACGGTGATCGGTTTCTTCAGGCAGGACAGCACGACTCCCCCTCCGCCGGCAGTTCCCGTCGCTCCCGTGTCGGAAGCGCTCCCTCCGCCGTGAAGGAGCAACGCCCGGCTGCCCCGGTCGGTTTAGGCGTGTTTCGTGGCGGCCGCGTTCTCCAGGCCGAGCAGGCTGATCGACTTCTCCCGCATCTCGACCTTGCGGACCTTCCCGGTCACCGTCATCGGGAACTCCTCGACGACGTGCACGTACCGCGGGACCTTGTAGTGCGCCAGCTTGCCGCTGCAGAACTCGCGTACCTTCTCCGCCGTCAGCGGTTCCGCACCTTCACGCATCCGGACCCAGGCCATCAGCTCTTCGCCGTACTTCTCGTCCGGGACGCCGATCACCTGCGCGTCCAGGATGTCCGGGTGCGTGTAGAGGAACTCCTCGATCTCGCGCGGGTACAGGTTCTCGCCGCCGCGGATGACCATGTCCTTGATGCGGCCGGTGATGTTGAGGTAGCTGTCGCCGTCCATCACCGCCAGGTCGCCGGTGTGCATCCAGCGGGCCGCGTCGATCGCTTCGGCCGTCTTGTCCGGCTGCTCCCAGTACCCGAGCATCACCGAATAGCCGCGCGTGCACAGTTCGCCCGGCTCGCCGCGCGGAACCGTCAGGCCGGTTTCCGGGTCGACGACCTTGACCTCCAGGTGCGGCCCGACCCGCCCGACCGTCGACACGCGACGCTCGATCGAGTCGTCCGCGCGGGTCTGCGTGGACACCGGGGACGTCTCGGTCATGCCGTAGCAGATGGACACCTCAGCCATCCCCATCCGGTCGATGACCTGCTTCATCACCTCGACCGGGCAGGGCGAGCCGGCCATGATCCCGGTGCGCAGGCTGGACAGGTCGAAGCTCCCGAAGTCCGGGTGGTTCAGCTCGGCGATGAACATCGTCGGCACGCCGTAGAGCGACGTGCACCGCTCGGCCGCGACCGCTTCGAGGGTGGCCTCCGGGTCGAACGCGGGGGCCGGGATGACCATGCAGGCGCCGTGGCTGGTGCAGGCCAGGTTGCCCATCACCATGCCGAAGCAGTGGTAGAAGGGCACCGGGATGCAGACCTTGTCCGCTTCGGTGTAGTTGCAGAGCTCGCCGACGAAGTAGCCGTTGTTCAGGATGTTGTGGTGGGACAGCGTGGCGCCCTTGGGGAAGCCCGTGGTCCCGGACGTGTACTGGATGTTGATCGGGTCGTCGGCCGACAGCCCGGCCTGCAGGTGCGCCAGCTGCGCCGGGTCACCGCCGCGGCCGGCGTCCAGCAGCGCGTCCCAGTCCCCGCCGCCGAGGATGACGACCTGTTCGAGGGCCGCGCACTTCCCGCCCACCTCCTCGGCCATCGCGGGGTAGTCCGACGTCTTGAACTTGTCCGAAGCCACGAGCAGCCGGATGCCGGCCTGGTTGAGGACGTACTCGAGTTCGTGCGCGCGGTAGGCCGGGTTGATGTTGACCAGGATGGCGCCGATCTTCGCCGTCGCGTACTGGAGGAACGTCCACTCCGCCCGGTTCGGCGACCAGATCCCGACCCGGTCGCCCTTGCCGATGCCCTGCGCGACCAGCCCGAGCGCCAGCGCGGCCACTTCGGCGGCCAGTTCCCGGTAGGTCCACCGCCGGCCCGCGGCCCGGTCGACGAGGGCGTCCCGGTCCCCGAACGCGGCCACCGTCCGGTCGAAGTTGTCGCCGATGGTGTCCCCGAGCAGCGGGACTTCGGAGGTCCCCGAGGCGTAGCTCGGCAAGGCGGGCGCGTCAGGCATGGTGCCTCCTGAAGTCGGCGGTGACTGGGGCCGAGTCTAGGAATCAGGTGCCCAGTCGGCCACCACGGTGGCAGGATCCTCCTGGGAAGAGGGAGGGAACCGATGCGAAGAATCCTGGCTCTGGTGTCCGCTTTCCTGCTGCTGGCGGTGGCCGCCCCGGCGTCGGCGGCGACGAAGGTGATCGTGCTGCCCGGCGCCACGTCCGCGGAAGGGATCACCGCCGCCGGCGGCGGCACCTACTACACCGGCGACCTCATCGCCGGCACGATCTTCCGCGAGGACGTCCGGCGCGGCACGGCCGAGCGCTTCATCGAGGCGCCACCGGGCACCATGGCGGCCGGAGTGGACTTCGACCGGCGCCACGACCTGCTGTTCGTCGCCGGCGCGGCCGGCGGCAAGGCCTACGTCTACGACGTCCGCACCAAGGCGAAGGTCGCGGACTACACCTTCGGCGACCCGCAGACGTCCTACGTCAACGACGTGGTGGTGACCCCGCAGGGCGCGTGGTTCACCGACTCCTACCACCCGCAGCTGTTCTTCGTGCCGTTCGTGGCCGGACGGCTCGGCACCCCGCGCACCCTGCCGCTGAGCGGGCCGGGCGCGGGCGGCTCCCCCGGCGACTTCTTCATGAACGACATCATCGCCACGCCGTCCGGCGACACCCTGCTCGTGGCCGCCACGATTCCCGGCAAGGTGTACAAGATCGATCCGCGCACCGGGGTCAGCACGGAGATCGCGGGCGTGAACGCGCCCAGCGTCGTCAGTCTCGTGCTCGAAGGGAACCGGCTCTGGGCCGTGCAGCTCGACGACAAGATCACCCGTTGGTGTCTCGACGGCGACCTGGGCCACGGCGCGGCCACAGGCACGATCACCGATCCGCTGTTCGACCAGCCGGTTTCGGCGATCAAGATCGGCAACCACCTCGCCGTCGTCAACTCCCACATCTACAGCGGCTACCCGCCCACCAGCCCGACGTACGAAATCCTCGTCGTCGGCGCGTGAGTTGGTAGGGTCCGAACGGAATTCGAGGGGGCGATCGATGGCCGGGTTCCGCGACGAATTGACCCAGCTGCTGCAGGCGCGCTACCCGCTGCTCGTCGTCGAGACGCACGAAGAGCAGCGGGTGCTGCGGGAGATCCGCGCGGTCGCGGAAGACGCCCACCGGCTGCGGACCCCGCGGCGCGTCTACGTCTGGTCGTCCACCACCGGGCTGGCCCCCGCGGGCGGCCCGCCGATCAGCGAGACGCGCACCGCGGCCGCCGCGCTCGAGCGCGTCTACGGCTGGGGTGAGCCCGCCGTCTTCGTGTTCGCCGACCTGCACCCGTCGCTGGTGTCCGAAGGCGGGCACCGGCCCGATCCCGAGGTCGTGCGGCGGTTGCGGGAACTCGCGGCCGCGTTCAAGACCCGGCCGGTGCCGCTGAGCCTGATCCTCGTGTCGCCGTCGCTGCCCGTGCCGCCGGAACTGGAGCACGACGCGACCGTCGTCGACTTCCCGCTGCCCGACCAGCGCCAGATCGGCGAGCTGCTGGACAGCATGGTCGCCGCGCACCGGCAGAACGTCCGGATCAGCATCGACCGCGACGACCGGGACATGATCGTCGCCGCCGCGCGCGGCCTCACCCTGCCCGAGGCCGAAAACGCGTTCGCCAGGGCCCTGGTCGAAGGCGGCGGGCTGGACCCGAGCGACCTGGAGCTGATCCTCGCCGAGAAGCGCCAGGCCGTGCGGCGGTCCGGGATGCTCGACATCGTGCCGGCGGAAACGAGTTTCGACGCCGTCGGCGGCCTCGACCGGCTCAAGCGCTGGCTGACCAAGCGCACCGGCACGTGGACGCCCGCCGCGTCGGCGTACAACCTCGCGGCGCCGAAGGGCCTGCTGCTCACCGGCGTCCCCGGCTGCGGCAAGAGCCTGTCCGCGGTGTGCGTCGCGAACATGTGGCGGCTGCCGTTGCTGCGCCTGGACCTCGGGCGCGTCTTCGCCGGGCTCGTGGGGTCGAGCGAGAAGAACATCCGCACGGTCATCCGCACCGCGGAAGGGATCGCGCCGTGCGTGCTCTGGGTCGACGAGATCGAGAAGGGCCTCGCCGGCGCGGGCGGCGGCGGTGACGGCGGCACCGCGCGGCGCGTGTTCGGCACGTTCCTGTCCTGGATGCAGGAGAAGTCGGCGCCGGTGTTCGTGATGGCGACGGCGAACCAGGTCGGCTCGCTGCCGCCGGAGTTCCTGCGCAAGGGCCGGTTCGACGAGATCTTCTTCGTCGACCTGCCTTCGGCGCTCGAGCGCGCCGCGATCTGGCGGATCCACCTGCGCAAGCGCGTCACGGATCCGTTCGTGGGCAGCGAACTGGGGCTCGACGACGCGCTGTTCGCCGAGCTCGCCGACGTCAGCACGGGCTACAGCGGCGCCGAGATCGAGCAGGCCGTGCTGTCCGGGTTGGTCGACGCGTTCGCCGAGAAGCGGCCGCTGCGCCGGGACGACCTCGTGCGGGCGGTGAAGTCGACCGTGCCCCTGTCGGTCACCCAGGCCGACGAGATCCTGGCCATCCGGAACTGGGCGGAGACCAGGGCCGTGGCCGCCACGGACACCGGCGATCCCGAGCCCGTCGCGCCGCCACCGGCGTCACCGAGTGGGAGGACGATCGACGTATGACGCACCGCGTGACCGTGACGATCGGCAAGGACGGCTCGATCAGCGCCGAGACCCACGGCGTGACCGGGTCGAAGTGCCTGGACTACATCCCGCTGCTGGAGGACCTGCTCGGCGCGGAGACCGAGACGTCGGAATTCACCGAGGACTACCGGCGCACGTCCGCTTCGGTGGAAGACACCGCTTCGCAGCAGCAGTCGCAATGGAACTCCTGAACCTGCACCGGATCGTCGACGTCACCCTCGCCGAAGGCCCGGGGGCGCGGTGTGCCGTGTGGACGCAAGGGTGTTCGGTGCGCTGCCCGGGGTGTTTCAACCCGCAGACGTGGACGACCCGCGGCGGGTTTTCCTTGCCGTGGCCGGAGTTGGCCGCCCGGGTGCTGGCTGTCTCGGGGATCGAAGGCGTCACGCTGCTTGGCGGTGAACCGTTCGACCAGGCCGAGCCGCTGGGTCACTTCGCCGCGGCGGTCCGGGCCGAGGGGTTGTCGGTGATGACGTTCACCGGGCACGTCCTGGAGGACCTGCCGCCGTCGCTGCTGCTGGACTCGACGGATCTGCTGGTGGACGGGCCGTTCCTGGCGGACCGGCCGGAGCCGTCCCGGCCGTGGGCGGGCTCGGCGAACCAGCGGTTCCACTTCCTGACCGACCGCTACGACGAGTCGATCTTCAGCACTCCGAACCGCCTGGAACTGACGATCGCCCCGGACGGCGCGATCGAGCTGAACGGGTTCGCCACCACCGAAGTACTCGAAGCGCTGCTCGAAGGGGAACGCCGATGAGTGTCACGCTCAAGCTGCGCAGTGAGGCACTGGCCCAGCTCGACGCCGCCACGATCGCCGCGCACGCGCAGGCGCGGCCGGGGGTCGTCACTGTACGGACCCGGATGCGGCACCGCGATCTGCTGGCGCGCGCTTTGGCCGGGCTTCGAGCCCAGGTGACCGACGACGGCACGTCCGTCGTCGCCGCCTGGGAAGGGCGGCGGATCACGTTCGGCTACGGCCCCGAAGGCGTCCAGGTAGCGCACGTCGACGGGCCTGGCCTGGTGCCTGCGGAAGCGTCGCGGCTGGTGTTGTCGGTCGACGAGGCGTACGCGGCCGAAGTGCAGCGGGCGGTCCTGGCCCGGCTGAAGGAGCGGGCGGGGCAGGCGGGGATGCGCGTCGAGTCCGAGCGGGTCAACGCCGACCAGTCGATCAGCGTCACGCTGGCCGCCACGTCGTGACCGAGACCAGGGTCGGGCTGATCGAGTTCGGCAAGGCGATCCACGACTCGGTCACCGTCCCCGGTCTCGGCGAGCTGCCCGGCGGCCAGGTGAGCACGGGGCGCGCGGTCCGCGGCGCCCGCGCGCGGCTGGTGCGCGCCGACCGGGTGCTGGAGGACAACCTGCGCCTGGGGATCATGGTGCGGAAGAAGTTCTTCTCCAGCGAAGTCGAGCCGGTGACGGACGCCGGGTTCCTGAAGGACGTGTTCGTCGCCGTCGGGCGGCGGGACCTCGGCAACGGCGACGCGCTGGAGCTGTACACGGACGACGTCGTCGGGCCGGACCTGAGCCACCCGGAGGGCGTGGCGACGGTGGTGGCGCCGGCTTTCGAGCCGCTGACGGGGTTCCACGCGCAGGTGGCCGTCCGGGAGGGCGTCCTGCGGTTCGGTGCGTTGTGTGCTTCGTCGCGCGGCGGCCAGCCGATGCGGGTGCTCGGGCTGTTCGGGCCGGCGGGGCCGCTCGAGGAGCTGCGGCCGGGCCGGCCGGCGACGGTGTTGCTGGGCTTCCAGTGCGACGTACCACCGTTGGCCGGCGACACGCTGACGGCGTTCCCGGCCGGTGACGCCGGGGAGCAGCGAGCGGGGACGGCGGTGGTGCACGGCGTGACCGAACTCGGCACCGGCGCACTGGTGGCGGCGGTCGAGGTGCCGGAGGGGCGGAGCGCGGCGTTCACGGTGGGGGTCGGCGTCCGGGTGCTGCGCCCGATCGGGACGACGTTCAACGAGCGGCACACGGTCATCGCTTCGGGGCTGCCGGTGCTTTCGCTGGCACGGGACGGGATCGCGGTTCCGTCGTCGGCGGGGTCGCGGGTGTTCACGGTGGGGCTGGGGACGCGGGACCTGCGGCAGAACGACGTCCTCGAGGCGTATGAGCTGCCGTTGGCGCCTCCTCCGGCTCCGTTGGTGGATGTGAACGTGGCCGCGGAGCCGGAGCTGGCGGGCCTGCCGGGCTTGACTCCGGAGCGCGTGGCTTCGGCGCTGGAGCTGCGCCGGCGGCAGGGCGGCTTCCCGACCGTGGAGGCGTTCGGAGTGGCGATCGGCTTGCAGCCACACGAAATAGTCCGCCTCCGCGGACGGGCGACGGCCGGCCGGGTGACGTTCCGCGAGACGGGCGTTCGTCAGCTCGACATCTGAGGAGTTCCGCTACGCTCGCGGACGTGCCGGAGGAATTCTCGCTGGGCTTGACGGAGGTCGCCGCCGCGGTCCGGCGCACGAGCCTCCCGGCGAACTGGCACCCGTTCGAGATCCGCAGCCCGGGCCACACGCTGGAGGAGAACGAGCGCATCCTGGCCGCAGCGTGGGACGCGATGAGGGAGCGCGGCCTGGCGGGCGCGGAGAAACTGGACATCGAGGTCGAGCAGACACTCCGGGCGTGGACCCAGCCGGAGGTCCTGATCATCGTCCGCGCGGCCGAGGTGACAGACGCCCGCCAGGTGTTCTACCGAGCAACGATCGGCCACGGCCTGGGGGTGTTTTCGGAGTTGGCGGGTGAGGAGATCCTGTTCGCGCAGACGCGGCCGGACAGGCTGGTCGACCTGGTGGTCGGCATGCTGCCGAGCTACCGGCCGGTGCCGCTGGCGGAGCTGGCATTCGTCGCGCCGGGCACCCGTGAAGACGCCGCCGCGGCGGCTGAGTTTTCGTCCTGGCCCCTGCACCGCTACGGCACGTTCGAGCTGTCGGCCCGCCAGGGCCAGGGCGCACTTCACCCGATCGGCGCAGCCACGTTCATCGACAACGACGCCGGCCGGTTCGTCATGTTCAACGAGCCGCTCCCGGGCGACGAAACCCGCGTGCGATTCACCCCTTCGGATGGTTCTCACCTGCGGAGCTGGCTCCTCGACCGTGGCCGGAACCACTGACACCGCCGGTTCGTCACTAGTACAGTGCGGAGGGACCACGCAGGGTGGTCCTTGGACGACGGGGAGGGCGTCATGGGCGGTTCGCAGTTCGGCGCACCGGGGTCGTTCACACCCCCAC
The DNA here is from genome assembly GCF_053601215.1 of Amycolatopsis sp. NPDC004772. NCBI lineage: Bacteria > Bacillati > Actinomycetota > Actinomycetes > Pseudonocardiales > Pseudonocardiaceae > Amycolatopsis > Amycolatopsis sp. NPDC004772. The sequence goes on along the minus strand of NZ_JBSGBK010000048.1, from coordinate 7,288 downwards.
CGGCAGCCGGCGACGCCGGGGCGAACTTCCTGTCAGGCCTGCTCGAGGGACCGGCGGACTCGGAAGCGGCCCAGCGGGTAAGCGAAGGCGGTCACCACCTGAAGTCCCTCGCCGAAGGCGGCCAGTTCGCGGTGAATGAAGAGGGTTTCCAGGCGTACATGAAAGCCTGCGACTTCTTCCTCGACGGTTACAACAGCATGATCCGCGAGGTATTCGTCCTGGCCAACCCGGCTCAGATGGGGGGCGGCGAGTACGCCAAGGCCGTGGCGGAGTTCAACGTGAAGGTGGCGAACGGCGACGAAGAGTCGCTGATCCCCAATCTCATCAAGATGCGTGACGGTGTCCAGCAAGCGCGCGAAGCCATGATCATCGCTCGCAAGAATTACCGCGAAACCGAGGAAGCGCACAGCATGACGTTCGCCCAAATGAACAAGGGGCTGCAGGAGTAGTGACCGCGCGAGGCATTACGATAGTTCTTGCCATTGCGGCTCTCGCCGGAGGCCTCGCGGGCTGTACGAGCGAGGTCGGAGGTCAGGCCGCTCCGAGCTCGCAGGCAGCGGGAACGACCACGCCCGCGACCGGCGACCCGGACAATCCGTTCGCGGGCCTCAGTCCCTGCGCCATTCTCGACCAGGTTCTCGCGGAGCAGGGCTTCCCTCCGGCCACTCCGACGCTCGCGGACTCCAAAAACGGCTGCGGCACCAAGAAGCCCACGTCCGGCAACGTCCAGTCCGTGGATGTCGCGCTGGTCCTCCAACCCGGCGGGAACTACAGGGACAATGTGAACAACCCAGGCCAGGCCAGCGAGGGGAAAGTCAACGGGCGCCCCGCAATCGAGGAGCAAGAGCCGCAGCACTCCTCGGGCCAATGTTCGATTCGCTTCCAGGTGAAGCAGAATTCTCGGGCTCTGCTGGTGCTCAGCTCGGATCTTGATACCGCGAGCGCATGCAAGCAGGTCGAAGACGTCGCTGCGAAGGTCGAACCGCTACTGCCGAAGAACTGAGACGGAGTCCAGCCATGAGTCAGCCGCACCGGGCGCAGCATCGCCAGTCCGAGGGTGACTACTACGCGGAAACCGCACAGAAGCTCCAGGGCGACGCCGAAGGCCAGCACCTGACCGAGAAGGCCGCGTCGAACTACTCGGTCGCGCAGGGAAAACTCCTGCAGGAGGGCCAGAACCTGCGCGGCGACTCCCCGGCACCCGGTGAGAACTACGCGAACAGCCCCCACGAAGTGCTCTACGACATGGTCCACAAGGACCTCGACATCGAAGGCATCAACGACCGCAGCCGGGTGGCCAATGTCTACGGCAACTGGCTGGCCGATGCCTCCAACCAGTTCCGCGATGCGGCGACCGCCGCCGGGGGTTCTTGGCAAGGGCCCGCGGCCGAGCAGGCGAACACCTTCTTCCAGAGCACCGCCGGTCACACCGAACAGACCGGCAACGCCATGCAGCTGGTCTCCAACCACTACTCGCAGCAGTCGGCGGCGGCTCACTACGCCAAGACCAACATGCCCGAGCCCACCGGGTTCGACCAGCAAGCCGAAATGGACAAGGCCCGGCAGCAGTACGAATCCGGCAACCTCATCGGGATGAACACGACGATGGTCGGCATCCAGGCCAAGCAGCAGCAGGCCGATGCCGCTCATCAGCAAGCCGTTCAAGTCCTGCAAGGCCTTGACTCCACCTACCACGAGACCGCCAGTACCCAGCCGACCTACACCCCGCCTCCTCAGCTCGGGCAAGGGGACTCCACCTCGGTCAGCGGGTTTCACGGCACCGGCAGCACCGGCTTCACCGGCACCCCCACCATCGGCGGCGGGACCGGCGGGACCACCGGCACCTTCGTCCCCGGCGGACCGGCCGGCACAGGCGGGGCAGGAGTCCCAGGAGCGCCGGGCGGCCCGGCACCCACCACACCGCCCACCTACGTCCCCCCGGGGGCCAGCAGCGGCACCGGCACCTTCAGCGGCAACACCAACTTCCGCGCCGCCCCCGCGGCCGGCACCTTCGGCCGGGTGACGCCCGATGGGCTCGCCCTGCCCGGGACCACCGCCGGTGGTGGCTCGACGACCAGCGGGGACACCGTCCGCGGTAAGAGCACCGGGCGGGCCGGCTCCGGGTTCGCCGGGTCGCGCGTGTCCGGGAGCGCCGGCAGCCCCGGCAGCTCAGACAGCGCCAAAGAAGGCGCCAAAACCGGCAGCAAGACCGGCGAACGGCTCGAGCGCGGGGCGACCGCGGCCGCCGCGGCCAAGGGCAAAGGCGGCACCGGGGCCGCCGCTCCGGGGGCGGCCGGGAAAAAGAAGGAAGACGACAAAGAACACAAGAACAAGTACGCCGTCGACGACGAGGTCTTCGACCTCAAGCCGGAGCGCGGGCCCGATGGCGAAAAGGTCGTGAAGCCGACCATCGGGGAGACCACCTAAGGGACAGACCCGAGGGAAACCCGAAATAGCCCGGCTACATTGGTGACATGCGCTTCTTCATCGTCGACGCCTTCACCGATCGCGCCTTCTCCGGGAACTCCGCCGGGGTCGTCCTGCTGGACGAGCCGGCCGACCCCGCCTGGATGCAGGCCGTCGCCGCCGAGATGAAGCACGCCGAGACCGCTTTCTTCGTCAGAAAGACGAAGTCGCTCCGGTGGTTCACCCCCGCCGTCGAAGTGGCCCTCTGCGGGCACGCCACCCTCGCCGTCACGCACGTTCTCGGCGGGGAACAGACTTACGTCACCAAAAGCGGCGAGCTGCGCGCCAAAGCCGAAAACGGCTGGGTCGAGCTGGACTTCCCCTCCGACCCGCCGCACCCCACCGACGACGACCTGTCCGCAATCCTGCCCGGCATCGAGATCCAGTACACCGGCCGCGGCGTCGAGAACCTCTTCGCCGTCGTGAAAGACGCCGAAACGGTCCGCGCCCTCGAACCCGACCTCGGCAACCTCAAGGACACCTGGACCGGACGGCTCCTGGTGACCGCGCAAGGCGACGAAACGGACTACGTGAGCCGCTTCTTCGCCCCCGGCGTCGGCATCGACGAGGACCCCGTCACCGGCTCCGCGCACTGCATCCTCTCGCCCTACTGGTCCGAGCGGCTCGGCAACAAAGAACTGACCGGTGAGCAGGCATCGAGCCGCGGCGGCATCGTGAGAACCCGCCAGGACGGCGACCGCGTCCACCTCGCCGGCCAGGCCGTCACCGTCCTGAGCGGGGAGCTGCACGTCTGATGCGCACGCTGCTGAACATCATCTGGCTCGTCCTGTGCGGCTTCTGGATGGCCGTCGGCTACCTGATCGCCGGCGTCATCTGCTGCATCCTGATCGTCACCATCCCGTTCGGGCTGGCGTCGTTCCGGATCGCGCGCTACGCCTTCTGGCCGTTCGGCCGCACGATCGTCGACCGGCGGGACGCCGGCGCCGCCTCGTGCGTCGGGAACGTCGTCTGGTTCGTCTTCGCCGGGTGGTGGCTGGCGCTCGGGCACGTCTTCACCGGCATCGCGCTCTGCATCACGATCGTCGGCATCCCGCTCGGCATCGCGAACTTCAAGCTGATCCCGGTGTCGCTCGTGCCGCTCGGCAAGGAGATCGTCGAGATCGCCTAGGACTCCGGCGAGAACGGCAGCTCGACCACCAGGCACGGCCCGCCGACGAACAGGCCGCCGTCGACGCCCAGCGCCTTGCCGCCCGCGTACAGGAACGGGCCCTCGATCTGGGTCGGGTGGATGCCCAGCTGGTCGGCGATGACGCTGTGCCCGTGCACGATCCGCGTGCCGCCGAGGGCGTCCATCAGCTTCTGGGCGTTTTCCTCGCCGTCCGGGCCGCGGAAGGCGTAGCGCGTCGTCATCCGGCGCCAGACGTCCCACCAGGCCTCGATGTCGCTGCCCTCGAGGATGTCGCGAGCCGCCTCGTTGATCTCGTCGATCGACGAGCCCCAGTCGAGGTACTCCAGCGTGTCCGAGTGCAGCAGCAGGTGGTCGGCGGCGACGGCGGCCAGCGGGCGCGCGGTCAGCCACTCGATGTGCTCGGGGGTCAGCCGGTCCTGGTCCGACAGCAGGCCGCCGTTGATCTCCCAGCTGCGGGCGAAGCTGCGCGGGCCGAAGTCCGACGGCACCGGCTCGTCGCCGAAGTGGTACATCCCCAGCGCGAGGATCTCGTGGTTGCCCAGCAGCGTCTGGACCTGGCCGCCGGCCTCGGCCGCCTCCGCTTCGAGCCGCATGACCAGGTCGATCGCTCCGACGCCGTCCGGCCCGCGGTCGACGAAGTCGCCGAGGAACCACAACTGGGCCTCGCCGCCGGACCAGTGGTCCTCTTCGTCGACCAGGCCTTCGGATCTCAGCGCGTCGGCGAGTTCGTCCCGGTGGCCGTGGACGTCGCCGACGACGTACGTCGACTTGCTCATCCGCTGACGATATGCCCTGTGGCCAGCCGCCTCACGGTCAGCCTTCGCCGAACGGATCCTGAGTTCGCCCGATCAGGTCGGCGATCGAGTCGATCACCATGGTCGGCCGGTACGGATAGCGTTCGGCCGACTCCGGGGTGGATATGCCGGTGAGCACCAGGATGGTCTGCAGACCGGCCTCGATGCCCGAGTGCACGTCGGTGTCCATCCGGTCGCCGATCATCAGCGTCGACTCCGAGTGCGCGCCCAGCCGCCGCAGCGCCGAGCGCATCATCAGCGGGTTCGGCTTGCCGACGTAGTACGGCGAGCGGCCGGTGGCCTTCTCGATCAGCGCCGCGACGGACCCGGTGGCCGGCATCGAGCCCTCCAGGCTGGGGCCGGTCGCGTCGGGGTTGGTCGCGATGAACTTCGCGCCACCCTCGATCAGCCGGATCGCGCGCGTGATGGCGCTGAAGCTGTACGTGCGGGTCTCGCCCAGCACGACGTAGTCGGGGTCGCGCTCGGTCAGCACGTACCCGACCTCGTGCAGCGCCGTGGTGAGGCCCGCTTCGCCGATGACGTACGCCGAGCCGTTCGGCCGCTGCGACGAGAGGAACTTCGCGGTCGCCAGCGCCGAGGTCCAGATCGACTCCTCGGGGATGTCGAGCCCGGTGCGCTCCAGCCGCGCCCGCAGGTCGCGCGGGGTGTAGATCGAGTTGTTCGTCAGCACCAGGAAGTCGATGCCGTTCGCCTTCAGCTCGGCGAGGAACTCGTCGGCCCCCGGGACGAGGTGCTCCTCCTTCACCAGGACGCCGTCCATGTCGGAGAGGTACGTCCACCGGCGTTCGCTCATGGCGCGAAACCTATCACGCGCGCGAGACACCTGCGTGATACACCGAAAAGGGCTACAGTTGGAATTACCGGTATCGCGAGGGGAGTCGCGTTGCCGGTCACCGAGGGGGTTCGGGGGAATACTTTTCGACGTCGACGGCGTGCGCGCCGCCGCGCAATTCTTCCTGCCCCCGCACCGAAGGGGGAGAATCATGACCGAAATCATCGAGCGCCCGGCGGCGGCCGGGCCGATCACCGAGCCGAACTGGGGACTCACCAAGTTCCTCGACCCGCTCCGCATTCCACCCGTGTTCCGGCCACGCGGCCGGGAAACGATCACCATTCCGATGGTCACCAAGCGGCAGCGGCTGCACTCGGAATTGCCCGAAAGTACGTTGTGGACGTACGCGGGACATTTCCCGGGTCCGACGATCGAAGTGCGCAGCGGCCGGCAGCTGCGGATTTCGTGGTCGAACGAAATCGACGGCGCGTTCCCGCTCGTCGCCGTTCAGGGCCCGTTGGCGAGCGCGCCGACCAGCCGTCCGGGCCGCGAACTGGACAAGGAGGGCTATTCGATCGTCGAGGGCGTCGCCGACCTGCCCGCGTGGACGGTCGTCCACCTCCACGGCGCGCGCACCAACGCCGGCAACGACGGCTGGGCGCACAACGCCGGCCTCGCAGGGACGTCCCAGCTGGCCGAGTACCAGAACCGCCAGCCGGCGATGCCGCTCTGGTACCACGACCACGCCATGGCGATCACGCGCTTCACCGTCCACACGGGCCTGGCCGGGCTGTACCTCATCCGCGACGACGAGGAGGACGAGCTCGGCCTGCCGCACGGCGACCGCGAGATCCCGCTGATCCTCACCGACCGGAACCTCGACACCGACCCGGCGACCGGCGCGCTCACCGGGCAGCTGCTCTACAAGTTCCCGGTCATCCCCGGCGGCCCGGCGATCCCGTTCTCGGGCCCGTTCAACCTGGTCAACGGCGTGATCTGGCCGCACCTGGACGTCGACCCGCGGTGGTACCGCTTCCGGCTGCTCAACGCGGCCAACTCGCGGTTCTACACGCTGAACCTGGTCGACGAGAACAACAACCCGGTCAACGACGCCGTCCGCCTGATCGGCACCGACGGCGGCCTGCTGCCCGCACCGGCGCCGCTGCCGGCCGGCGGCCTGACCGTCGCCCCGGCCGAGCGCTTCGACGTCCTCATCGACTTCAGCCGCTTCCCGGGGCGGAAGCTCAAGTTGCGCAACGCCGACCCGCGGCTGGGCGGCGTCGAGCCGGACCTGATGGAGTTCCGGGTCGACGGCCGGCCCCGGCACGACCCGTTCACGCTGCCGGAGAAGATCTCGACGTCGTACGTCCGGCTGCAGCACGGCACGACGCTGCCGGAGGACCACGACCACGTCTGGGTCGCGCTGCTGCTCAACCAGGCGGGCCACCCGGAGATGTGGGACCTCGAGCAGGTCGAGACGGACCCGGGCGGCGAGGGGATCATCCAGCTCCAGGACCCGAACGGCGGCCTGAAGACGTTCCGGATGGTGGGGCGGATCTTCGACGACACCACCGGCGTCTTCATCGACCACGACCGGTGGGCGGTGTGGAACATCCTGCACGTCGCGAACGGCGGGCCGGCCCACCCGATCCACATCCACCTGACGGAGTTCCAGGTGCTGTTCCGGCGGCGCTTCACGACGACGTTCGACCAGGCCGGCGAGCGGACGACGGCGCCGATCGACGGCTTCACCGACGTCCCGCTGGAGAAGTACGAGGAGGGCTGGAAGGACACGATCATCGTGAACCCCGGCCAGTGGGTGAGCGTCGCCGGGCAGTTCGGCGGTGGCACCGGCGAGTTCATGTACCACTGCCACATCCTCGACCACGAGGACGAGGGCATGATGCGGCCGTTCGTCGTGCACCCGCCGGCGGTGGCCAAGTTCCACGTCCACCCCGGCGGCGGCCACCACCACGACGCCGCCTGACCCGCGTCTCATGCGCCCCAATGTGGCGTTCGGTGCATCTGACGCACCGAACGCCACATTGGGTGCGTCAGACGCACCCAACGCCACATTGGGGCGCT
>NZ_JBSGBK010000047.1:0-62555 GCF_053601215.1 Amycolatopsis sp. NPDC004772 | reverse complement strand
TTTTTTTTTCGCGGGGGTACACACCCGCCTTACCACTCACGACCGGTCAGACGCGGGTGACGGTCAGCGAGTCGCCGGTCTCCAGGTCCGGGCCGTCGACCCGCACGGTGTCGCCGTCCCGGATCTCGCCGGAGAGCAGTTCCTTCGCCAGCTTGTCGCCGATCGCCGACTGGACCAGCCGCCGCAGCGGGCGGGCGCCGTAGATCGGGTCGAAGCCGTTGAGGGCGAGCCACTCGCGGGCGCCGTCGGTGACCTCCAGGTTCAGCCGCCGCTGGGCCAGCCGCTTGGCGAGCCGGGCGACCTGGATGTCCACAATGGAGGTCAGCTGCTCGGTGCCGAGCGAGTGGAACACGACGATGTCGTCGAGCCGGTTGAGGAACTCCGGCTTGAACTGCCGCTGCACCACGTCGAGCACCGCGTCCCGCCGCTGCCGCTCGTCGAGCGACGGGTCGGCGATGGCCTGCGAGCCGAGGTTCGACGTCAGGATCAGGATGGTGTTGCGGAAGTCCACCGTCCGGCCCTGGCCGTCGGTCAGCCGCCCGTCGTCGAGGACCTGCAGCAGCACGTCGAAGACGTCCGGGTGGGCCTTCTCCACCTCGTCGAGCAGCACCACCGAGTACGGGCGCCGCCGGACGGCCTCGGTCAGCTGGCCGCCCTGGTCGTAGCCGACGTACCCGGGCGGGGCACCGACCAGGCGCGCCACCGAGTGCTTCTCGGCGTACTCGCTCATGTCGATGCGCTGCATCGCGCGCTCGTCGTCGAACAGGAACTCGGCCAGGACCTTGGCCAGCTCGGTCTTCCCGACGCCGGTCGGGCCGAGGAAGAGGAACGAACCGGTCGGCCGGTCGGGGTCGGCGACGCCGGCCCGGGCGCGGCGGACGGCGTCCGCGACGACCTGCACGGCCTCGGCCTGCCCGATGACGCGCCGGGTCAGCTCCTCCTCCATCCGGAGCAGCTTGCCCGTCTCGCCTTCCAGCAGCCGTCCGGCCGGGATGCCGGTCCACGCGCTCACGACATCGGCGACGTCGTCCGCGCCGACCTCCTCCTTGAGCATCACGTTCTGCTGGCTGGCCTCGCTCGCCGCGGTGGCCGCTTCGAACTCCTTCTCCAGCGCGGGGATCCGGCCGTAGCGCAGCTCGGCGGCCTTGCCGAGGTCGCCGTCGCGTTCGGCGCGCTCGGACTCGCCGCGCAGCTGCTCGAGCTGCTCCTTGAGCTCGCGGACCTTCTCGATCGAGCCCTTCTCGTTCTGCCAGCGAGCGGTCAGCGCGGTCAGCGTCTCGCGCTTCTCCGCCAGCTCCGCGCGCAGGGCGTTGAGCCGCTCCTTCGAGGCCGCGTCGCTCTCCTTCGCGAGCGCCATCTCCTCGATCTCGAGCCGGCGGACCGCCCGCTCGACCTCGTCGATCTCCACCGGCCGCGAGTCGATCTCCATGCGGAGCTTCGACGCGGCCTCGTCGACCAGGTCGATCGCCTTGTCCGGCAGGAAGCGCGCGGTGATGTAGCGGTCGGACAGCGTCGCGGCGGCGACCAGCGCGGCGTCCGTGATCCGGACACCGTGGTGCACCTCGTAACGCTCCTTCAGCCCGCGCAGGATCGCGATGGTGTCCTCCGGCGACGGCTCGCCGACGAGCACCTGCTGGAAGCGCCGCTCCAGGGCGGCGTCCTTCTCGATGTGCTGGCGGTACTCGTCGAGCGTGGTCGCGCCGACCATCCGCAGCTCGCCGCGGGCGAGCATCGGCTTGATCATGTTGCCCGCGTCCATCGCGCCGCCCTCGCCGGTCGCGCCGGCGCCGACGATCGTGTGCAGCTCGTCGATGAAGGTGATGACCTCGCCCGCGGAGTCGGTGATCTCCTTGAGCACGGCCTTCAGCCGCTCCTCGAACTCGCCGCGGTACTTCGCGCCGGCCACCATCGACCCGAGGTCGAGGGCGACGACGCGCTTGCCGCGCAGCGACTCCGGCACGTCCCCGGCGACGATGCGCTGGGCCAGCCCTTCGACGATGGCCGTCTTGCCGACGCCCGGCTCGCCGATCAGGACCGGGTTGTTCTTCGTGCGCCGCGACAGCACCTGCACGACGCGGCGGATCTCGGTGTCACGCCCGATGACCGGGTCGAGCTCGCCGGCGCGGGCGCGCTCGGTGAGGTCGACGCCGTACTTTTCGAGCGCCTTGAACGTGCTCTCGGGGTCCGCGCTGGTGATCCGGGCCGAGCCGCGGACCTTGGCGAACGCCTCCTGCAGCGCGTCCGGCGTCGCCCCGTGGCGCTTGAGCAGGTCGGCGACCTGGCCGCCCTCGGTCGCGAGCCCGACGAGCAGGTGCTCGGTCGAGACGTACTCGTCGCCCAGCTCGGTGGCGAGCTTCTGGGCGCGCGTCAGCGACTTCACGGCGTAGGTGTCGAACTGCGGGCTCGACACGGTGGCGCCGGTCGCGGACGGCAGCGCCGCGATGAGCGGTTCGAGCTCCTTGTGCACCACCTCCGGGTCGGCCCCGACCGCGGTCAGCAGCGGTGCGGTCAGCCCCTCACCCTGCGCCAGCAGGGCGCCCAGCAGATGGGCGGCCGACACGTGCGGGTTGCCGGCCATGGTGGCCGCCTGCGCCGCGGACGAGATCGCCTGCTGGGTCTTCGTGGTCGGGTTGAAAGCGTCCATCCCTCACCTCATGTTTGGTACTACGAAAAGTCCTGGTGACAGGCCTGACCGTGACCCGTCACTATCCCTAACGCACGAAAACTTGAGTCTGTTCCGCTCAACTCTGTCCGGGTGCCACCGCGCTCGCCGGCAACCGCGAGCCGAGGGTGCCGAGCCCGGCCACGGCGAGACCGGCGCACGCCCCCACCAGCACCCAGGGTAACCAGTCGGCGACCGAGAACAAGGCCACCACGGCGGGCGCGATCACCTGCGCCACGGTGAACGCGTACTGGTACGCAGCGAGATAACGTCCGCGGGCGACCGGAGGTGCCGCGGCCTCGGCGAGCGCCCCCGACCGCGGCCCGAAGACCAGATCGCCGGCGGCGAACACGAGCGTCGACACCAGCAGGTACACCACCTGCCAGCCCTCCGGCACGAGCAGCACACCCAGGCTGACCAGGCACCACGCGGAGAACAACGCCGAGCCGACGCGCATCGCCGCGATCCGCGTCAGCCGGGCGGTGAGCCGCAGCGCGACCGTGCCGCCGACGCTGGTCAGCACGGTCAGCAGGGCGAGGATCGCGCCCGGCAGCCAGGCCGGGCCGTGCAGCCGGTCGAGCACGAACACCGGGGTGCCGATCAGGAAGAAGTCCAGCGAGAGCCCGAAGAGCCCGCTGAACAGGATGAGGGCGAGGTACGGCCGGTCGCGCAGCACGCGGACCGACCGTTCCCGGACCGGCCGGTGCGGCCGCGCGAGCCGGACGAAGAAGACGAGGAACAGCGCGGCCACCAAGAACGTCAGCGCGTCCGCGGCGAGCGCGATGCGGTAGCCGGCGTTCCCGAGCCACGTCAGCAACGCCCCCGCGACCAGCCCGCCCAGGCCGAAGGACGCGGCCCGCACCATCCCCACCTCGGCGAACGGCCGGTCCTTGGGCCCGTCGCCGGCGACGTCGGCGATGAGCACGTACAGGGAGCTGTAGAAGAACTGCTGCCCGGCGGACGACAGGACGGCCGCGACCACGACCGGGCCCGCGCTGCCGGCGACGAGGTAGGCACCGACGCCCGCGGCTTGCAGCAGCTGGGCGCAGATCACCACGGCCCGCGGCCCGACGCGGTCGACGAGCCGGCCGGCGAGCGGCGGCACGACGAGCCCACCGAGGGCGCCGAGGGTGACGGCGGTGCCGGCGACGGCCAGCGGCACGCCGACCACCTGCGTCACGTAGACCAGCGCCAACGGGAGGAACAGACCCGAGCCGAAGTTGTCGATTCCCAGCGCGCACAGCAGTGCGACCCGGTCACGCGTCACCCACCGACGTTAACCCTGGGGAATGCCCCTAAGTCAGGACCGAACGGACACTTTCCCCAGGGCGAAAGGACACTTGCGGTGTGCCTCTCGGCCGCGGTGTCACTTGTTCGTGTCAGCCAGGCAGGCGTCGCTGCCGAGGGCGCGGCGGAGATCGGTGTTCATCTCCGCCAGCCGCGCAGTGAGGTCGGTGACGCGCTCGTCGTCCCAGCCGCCGAGCGCCTTCTCCATGAACTCGATGTAGTTGGCGCGCCAGCGGGCGAGCTCGGCCCGGCCCTTCTCGGACACGCTGACCAGCGACGCCCGGCCGTCTTCGGGCGCGGGACGGCGGTCGACCAGGCCGGCCGCGGAGAGCTGGGCGATCTGCCTGCTGACGACCGAGAGGTCGACGAACCGGCGTTTCGCCAGCTCGGACGGCCTCGTCTCGCCGTTCTTCGCCAGGTCGGACAGCAGCATCGCGGCCGCCGGGTGCAGCCCGGGCTCGCTCTGCCAGGCTTGCATGATCCAGGCGTGCTGCAGCTGGGAAGCGGTCTTCAGCTCCCGCATGAGCTCGACCCGGACGTCGTCGTCAGTGTTGTCGAAGCCCATTCGGCACCTCCTTGGTTGCGCCATACAAGTATATTGCCGGACACTTGCGCGGACAACCATCTGGCCGGTGAGGTCCCCCACGCAGGAATACACCCGGTCGGAGCAACAATGCGGGCAAAAGGGCGCCCGGCGGCTACCCTGCGGACGGGCGGTGCGCGCACCGCAGGCGAGTGACGTTGAGTGACGAGGTGGCAGCAGTGGCGAAGGACCCAGGAGGCGGTCCCCGACCCGTGAACAACCCCTCATGACAGCCGATTCCGTCAGCCCGCTCCCCAGGTCCTCGGCCCCGCGGGAAGCCCCCGCGGCGGTGACCGCGATGGTCCGGCTCATCCGGGACACCTGGGCCAGGTCCGAGCCGTACATCGCGGACATCTCGCAGTTCTTCTACGGGATGCTGTTCACCCTCGCCCCGACCACGCGCGACTTCTTCCCGATCAACATGGAGATCCAGCGCGGCAGGCTGGTGCGCGCGCTGGTGCACATCGTGCAGATGGTCGACCGGCCCGACGACCTCGCGCCGTTCCTTCGCCAGCTGGGCCGCGACCACCGCAAGTTCGGCGTGGTGCCGCGGCACTACGAAGCGGTCGGGACGGCGCTGCTGGCGTCGCTGAAGAACCACCTCGGCCCGGCGTGGACACCGGAGGTCGAACGGGCCTGGGCCGAGGCGTTCACCATCGCCGCGCGGGCCATGCAGGACGCGGCCGCGTCGGACACGAACCCGCCCTCCTGGTCGGCCACCGTGGTCGAGCACCGGCGGCTGACCTGGGACCTCGCCCTGGTGCGGCTGGTCCCCGACCAGCCGGTGCCGTACCACCCGGGCCAGTACGTCAGCGTGGAAGTGCCGCAGCGGCCACGGCTGTGGCGGTACCTCTCGCCGGCCAACGCGCCGCGCGAAGACGGCGGCATCGAGTTCCACGTCCGCGCGATCGACGGCGGCTGGGTGTCGCGCGCGATCGTCAGCCACACGCAGCCCGGGGACGTCTGGCGGCTCGGCCCGCCGCTGGGCCGGATGACGGTCGACCGCGAGGCCTCGCGGGCCGTGCTGATGGTCGCCGGCGGCACGGGGGTCGCACCGCTGCGGGCGATCCTCGACCACCTCGCGCTGTGGGGCGAGAACCCGAAGACGCACCTGTTCTACGGCGGCGGAGCCCGCGAGGACCTCTACGACCTCGAAGAGCTGCGCGCGCTCGCCGCGACGAACCCCTGGCTGACCGTCACACCGGTCGTCGAGCGCGGCGGCGACGTCCCCGGGTTCGAGCAGGGGACGCTGGCCGAAGCCGTCACGCGGTACGGCTCCTGGCCCGGCCACCACATCCTGGTGTCGGGCTCACCGGCGATGATCCGGGCGACGGTGTCGCGGATGCTGGTCGCGGGCAGTGCGCTGGACCAGATCCAGTACGACCCGTTCACGATCGACTAGTCCCGGCAATCCGCCGTCCGGTGAATGATTTCGTTACGCTTCGGAAATCGGCAACCAGTAACGGATGAATCCGACGCCGTGATCATTTTTACGCTGCGACAGGCGGGGTTGACCGGGCGTACCTGAATTGCTCCGTTCGAGCGGGAACGCGCGGAATCACGCGCATCTGCACGGGAATTCGCCTACAGTCGGGAACCCTCGGGGGCGGCACCGCCACAGCGACGCCGCATGCACGGCGCGAAAGCCTTGGCACGACTGGAGATTACCGTTCCCGATGAGTGCTGAATCCGTGAAGATCTCCACCATGCCCGAGACGTTGCCCGTTTCGGCTGTGGAAGGTCGAGAGATGGCCCGGTTGATTCGTGAAAGTTTTGCGGAGGTCGAATCGAAAGCAGATGAACTGGCGCAGTACTTCTACGGTGCGTTGTTCGTGGTCGCCCCCGATTGCCGGGAGCTGTTCCCGGTGACCATGACGACGCAGCGGAGCAGGCTGCTGCGCGCGCTGGTGTACGTGGTGCAGATGGTCGACCGGCCCGACGAACTGGTCACCTTCCTGGGGCAACTGGGCCGCGACCACCGGAAATTCGCCGTCGTCTCCCGCCACTACGACGCGGTCGGCGTCGCGTTGATCGCCGCGTTGAAACGATTTCTGAAGGAGAAGTGGACCACCGAAGTCGAATCGGCGTGGACGTCGGCCTACGGGCTCATCGCTAAGACGATGCGCGAAGCCGCCCAGGCGGAAACCGGGCCGGCGGCGTGGTCGGCGACCGTGCTCGAACACCGGAAACTCAGCCGCGACGTCGCACTGGTGAAGGTGCGCACCGAAGGCTTGTTGCCGTACCGCGCCGGCGCGTATGTCAGCGTGGAAGTGCCGCAGCGGCCGCGGTTCTGGCGGTACCTTTCGCCGGCGAACGCGCCGCGCGGAGACGGCCAGCTCACCTTCCACGTGCGCGCGGTGCCGGGCGGCTGGGTCAGCGGCAGCATCGTCAACCACACGAAACCGGGCGACGTCTGGCGCCTCGGGCCGTCGATGGGCGTGCTGAACGTGCGCCCGACGTCGACGAAGCGGCGGCTGCTGATGATCGGCGGCGGCACCGGGATCACGCCGTTGCTGTCGATCCTCGACGACCTGTCCCACTGGAAGCGGAACCCGCCGGTGCACCTGTTCTTCGGCGGCCGGCGACCGGAAGACCTGTACGCGCTGGAGGAGCTGCGCCAGCTGGCCGTGACGTCGAAGTGGCTGACGGTTACCCCGGTCACCGAGGAGGGCGCCCTGGCGGGTGGTGACCGCGGCACGCTCGCCCACGCCGTGACGCAGCGTGGCACGTGGCGCAACCACGAGGTGCTCGTGTCCGGTTCGCCGCCGATGATCCAGGCGACCGTGGCGAAGCTGCTGGCCCGGGGGATCGACCTGGAGCGAATATCGTACGACCCGTTCACCCTGGACTGAGCGCCGAAGGGACCTCCGTAGGCGAACGCCTGCAGCAGCCGGCCCCGACCTTCGCAGTGGGCCGAGTGGAGCAGCGAAATCGTCGAACGGCGGTAGTTCGTTGACCGTTGTGCCCGAATCGACTTATGGTCTAGACCACATCTTCCCGGATGTGCTCGTTCGTCCTCCCCTCCGGAACAACGCTGTTCCCCATCGAGGAGCCGAAATGACCTGGAAACGAAAGCTCTTCGCGGCCGCTGCCGGAGCCCTGCTCGCGCCGGTGCTGGTCGTCGTCCTCCCCGCCACCTCCGCGAGCGCCCACGGTTACGTGTCCGACCCGCCCAGCCGGCAGGCCAACTGCGCGGCCGGGAAGGTCCCCAACTGCGGCAGCATCGTCTACGAGCCGCAAAGCGTCGAAGGACCGAAGGGGCTGCGCAGCTGCAACGGCGGCTTGTCGCAGTTCGCCGAGCTGACCGACGAGTCGAAGCCGTGGCCGGCCAAGTCGGTCGGCAGCACGGTGACGTTCAACTGGGTGTTCACCGCCCGGCACTCGACGTCGAACTACGAGTATTACGTCGGTGGCACCCGCGTCGCGGTGTTCAACGGCAACAACCAGCAGCCGCCGCCGACGCTGTCGCACACGGTGAACCTGGCCGGGTATTCGGGCCGGATCAAGGTGCTGGCGATCTGGAACATCGCGGACACGAGCAACGCGTTCTACAGCTGCATCGACCTCCAGGTCGGCGGAGGCGGCACCCCACCGCCGACGACGACCACACCGCCCCCGACCACCACAACCCCGCCCCCCACTACGACGACCACCAAGCCGCCAACGGGCGGAACCTGGTCGGCGGGAACGGCGTACAAGGCGGGCGACGTCGTGACGTACGGCGGCGCAACCTACCGCTGCCTCCAGCCGCACACGGCGATCGCGGGCTGGGAGCCGCCGAACACCCCGGCGCTCTGGCAGCGCCAGTGAGAGTGGTCTTGGCCGTCGTCGCGCTGCTCCTGACCAGCTGCGCGACGACGGCCCCACCCCACCACAACGCGGCCGACGTGATGTTCCTGCAGATGCTGATCCCCCAGAACCAGCAGGGGATAGAGATCGTCCGCCTGGCCGCGGCCCGCCCGGTCCCGGCCGCGTTGAAGGAACTGGCGGCAGCAATCGAGGTGACCCAGCAAACCGAGGTCGACGACATGCGCCGCTGGCTCCGCGAGTGGAACGAGCCGGAGACGGTGGCCCCAGAGGCCCACGCCGCCCACGGCGGGATGAAGATGACATCGCCGGACTTGGTGGGAGCCCTCCGAACGGCGGGCGACGCCGAGTTCACCCGCCGGTTCCTGGACGTCCTGACGGGACAGCAGCAGGCAGCGGTCGAGCTGGCCCAGACGGAGAACGGCCCGAACGGCGGAGCGAACGCCCAGGCACGAGACTTGGCCCGCCGAGTGATCGAGTCCCGGACGGCCGAGGTGAAGCAGCTGCTGAACGTGAAGGCATAGTCCCCGCGGCGCGGCCGCGAGCAGCCGGGAGGGACTGCTCGCGGCCCATCCCGGCCGGGGCTTCGTAGGGACGCTGGCGGCCCGCCGGTGGCGGGCCGGATGCGCGAAGCGGCGGCGAAACTACCGCCGGCGGCGAACTCCGCGCCTCGCACCAGCCAGCCCCGTTTCCACGCTACCGGCAGGCACCGACAGTTTCCGTCTCGGAAGATGCCTGAGCCCGAAGCATCCCCAAGCGCGCGAAAGGCCTCCCCGGTTGCCCGGGGAGGCCTTTGTCGCTCTGGGGGTCAGCGGCGTTTGGGGCGCCAGACCACCATTGCCGTCTGCTGGTTGAGGGGGACCAAGTCTCGGCGGTAGGACGCGTGCGCCGCCGCCGTTGCCTGTTCTGCCGCTACGTAGGCTGCGGCCAGTTCCTCCGTCAGCTCGGTTATGCGGGCTCGGAGCGCGTCCACCTGGTTCTCCAGCTCGATGATGCGCTTGATGCCGGCCAGGTTTACACCGTCCTCCTGCGAGAGGCGTTGGACCTCGCGCAGCAGTGCGATGTCCCGCATCGAGTAGCGGCGGCCGCCGCCGGGGGTGCGGCCGGGGGACACCAGGCCCTGCCGGTCGTACGTGCGCAGCGTCTGCGCGTGCATCCCGGCGAGCTGGGCCGCCACCGAGATGACGAACACCGGGGTCTCCTCGTCCCCTTCCTGGGGAATCCCGCCGAACACCACTCTCACCTACCTTGCAGCAGCTCGGTGATCTCGGGCCGGGGGTCGTGCCCGGCCATCGCCTCGGCGTACGCCTGCAGTGCTTCGCGCGCCTTGTCGTCCAGTTTGGCGGGAATCGCCGCCTGGAGGGTGACGAGCAGGTCACCTTGCGAACCGTCGCGCTTGGCGATGCCCTTGCCGCGCACGCGCAGCACTCGCCCGCTCGCCGTGCCCGGCGGCACCTTGAGCGAGACCTTGGCTTCCAGCGTCGGCACCGTGATCGTGGTGCCGAGCGTCAGCTCCGTGAAGTCCACCGGCACCGTGATCGTCAGGTCAAGCCCCTTGCGCCCGAACAGCGCGTGCGGAGCCACGTGCACCCGGACGTACAGATCGCCCGCCTGCGCCCCGCCCCGGCCCGGCTCGCCCTGGCCGGCCAGGCGGATGCGCTGGTCGTCGTCGACGCCCGGCGGGATCCGGACGGTCAACGTGCGTGTCCTCGTGCTGATGCCTTCGCCGCCGCACTCGGGGCACGGGTCGTCGATGATCGTCCCGCGGCCGCGGCAGTCGCGGCACGGCTCCGAGAACGCGAACGCGCCCTGGCTGCGGCTGACCAGCCCCGACCCGGAACAGGTCGGGCAGGTCCGCGGCGACGTCCCCGGCCGGGCACCGTTGCCGCTGCACGTCGCACAGGTCGCCGGGCTCGACAGCCGCAGCGGCAGGGTCGCGCCCTTGACCGCCTCGACAAAGTCGATCCGGACGTCCGTCTCGACGTCGGCGCCGCGCTGCGGCCGGTTGGCCGTCGCACCCGCCGAAGACCGGCCGCGGCCGAAGATGCCGCCCAGGATGTCGCCGAGCCCGCCGAAACCGCCCTGCTGGCCGGCGCCGGCCTGGCCGAAGATGTCGCCCATGTCGAAGCTGCCGCCACCGCCGCCGCCGGGGAAGTTGAAGCCACCCCCGCCGCCGAACAGGCGCCGCGCCTCGTCGTACTCCTTGCGCTTGCTCGCGTCGGAAAGCACGCCGTAGGCCTCGGAGACCGCCTTGAACTTCTGCTCCGCCTGCGCGTTGCCGGCGTTCGCGTCCGGGTGGTTCTCCTTGGCCAGCTTCCGGTAGGCCTTCTTGATTTCGTCCGCGGTGGCGTCGGAGGAGACGCCCAGTTCACGGTAGAAGTCCTTACCGATCCATTCCCGTGCACTCATCGGGCGTCTCCTCCTCCCACTTGGTTCCTCTTACTGCTGCTGCTCATCGGCTCCGCCGTCGAGTGGCAGCTCGCCACCGACGGACGGGGCCGCACCGGGCTCGTGGTCGGTCACCCCGACCAGCGCGGCCCGCAGTACGCGGTCCCCGAAGCGGTACCCGCGGCGCATGACCACGGTGACCGTCGGGCCCGCCACGTCGGGCGAGGTGTTGTGCTGCACGGCCTCGTGCACGCTCGGGTCGAAGGGCTCGCCCTCGGCGCCGAACGACTCCAGGCCGGCGCGCTGCAGGCCGCTGATCAGCTTGTCGCCGACCGCCTTGAACGCGCCGGTGAGGTCGCCGTGCTGCTCGGCCCGCTCGAGGTCGTCGAGCAGCGGCAGCAGGTCGTTCACCACCGTCGCCTTCGCGCCGATGACGACCGCCTCGCGGTCACGCTCGACGCGCTTGCGGTAATTGGCGTACTCGGCCTGCAGGCGCTGGAGGTCGGCGGTGCGCTCGGCCAGCTCCTTCTCCACGTCGGAGACGACCGACACCGAATCGTCCACAATGGACTCGCCCAGCGAGGGGCCCGCGTGCTCCACGGGCGCCTCGTCGGGGTCCGGCGCGGCGTGGGCCGGACCGGGCGGGCGGACCTGCCCGGTCTGGGGGTCCACCCGACGACGGTCCCGCACGACCACCGGCTCCTCGGGGCCTCGGCCCTGGTTCTCGGATTCGTCGTAGCTGTGGGTCACTTCTTCGGGTCCTCTTCGACGATCTCGGCGTCCACCACGTCATCGGCCTTGGCCTGGCCGCCGGCGGCACCGGCGTCCCCGGCCGCCCCCGCACCCGCAGCGCCCTCGGCGCCCGGCTGAGCGGCGTTCGCGTTGGCGTACAGGGCGGTGCCCAGCTCCTGCGAAGCGGCGTTCAGCTTCTCGATCGCCTCGCGGATCTTGGTCGAGTCCGTGCCCTTGAGCGACTCGTTGGCCTCGTCGATCGCGGACTTGACCTTGCCCTTGAGGTCCTCGGGCAGCTTGTCGTCGTTGTCCTTGACGAACTTCTCGGTCTGGTAGACCAGCGTCTCCGCCTGGTTGCGGGTCTCCGCTTCCTCGCGGCGCTTCTTGTCTTCCTCGGCGTGGGCCTCGGCGTCCTTGACCATGCGCTCGATGTCGTCCTTCGGCAGCGCGGAGCCACCGGTGATCGTCATCGACTGTTCCTTGTTCGTGCCCAGGTCCTTCGCGGTCACGTGCACGATGCCGTTGGCGTCGATGTCGAAGGTGACCTCGATCTGCGGCACGCCACGCGGGGCCGGCGGGAGACCGGTCAGCTCGAACATGCCGAGCTTCTTGTTGTGCGCGGCGATCTCGCGCTCACCCTGGAACACCTGGATCTGCACCGACGGCTGGTTGTCGTCCGCGGTGGAGAAGATCTCCGAGCGCTTGGTCGGGATCGTGGTGTTGCGCTCGATGAGCTTGGTGAAGACACCGCCCTTGGTCTCGATGCCCAGCGACAGCGGGGTCACGTCGAGCAGCAGGACGTCCTTGACCTCGCCCTTCAGCACACCGGCCTGCAGCGCCGCGCCGACCGCGACGACCTCGTCCGGGTTCACGCCCTTGTTCGGCTCGCGGCCGCCGGTCAGCTCCTTGACCAGCTCGGCGACGGCCGGCATGCGCGTGGAACCACCGACGAGCACGACGTGGTCGATGTCGCCGACGGAGATGCCCGCGTCCCGGATGACGTTGTTGAACGGCGCCTTGGTGCGGTCGAGCAGGTCCGAGGTGATCTTCTGGAACTCGGCGCGCGAGAGCGTCTCGTCGAGGAACAGCGGGTTCTTGTCCGCGTCCACGGTGATGTACGGCAGGTTGATGCTGGCCGAGTTCGAGCTGGACAGCTCGATCTTCGCCTTCTCCGCCGCCTCGCGGATGCGCTGCAGCGCCATCTTGTCCTTGGTCAGGTCGATGCCGTTCGTGGCCTTGAACTTGTCGACCAGCCACTTGACGATGCGCTCGTCCCAGTCGTCACCACCGAGGTGGTTGTCACCGGAGGTCGCGCGGACCTCGACGACGCCCTCGCCGATCTCCAGCAGCGAGACGTCGAAGGTGCCACCACCGAGGTCGAAGACCAGGATGGTCTGCTCCTTCTCGCCCTTGTCCAGGCCGTACGCCAGCGCGGCGGCGGTCGGCTCGTTGACGATGCGGAGCACGTTCAGGCCGGCGATCTGGCCGGCTTCCTTGGTGGCCTGCCGCTGGGCGTCCTCGAAGTACGCCGGGACGGTGATCACCGCGTCGGTGATCGTCTCGCCCAGGTACGCCTCGGCGTCGCGCTTCAGCTTCATCAGCACGCGTGCGCTGATTTCCTGGGAGGTGTAGTTCTTCCCGTCGATCTCGGTCTTCCAGTCGGTGCCGATGTGCCGCTTCACGGACCGGATCGTCCGGTCGACGTTCGTGACGGCCTGGTTCTTCGCCGGCTGGCCGGTCAGCACTTCGCCGTTCTTGGCGAAGGCGACGATCGAAGGGGTGGTCCGGGAGCCTTCCGAGTTGGCGATGACCGTCGGCTCGCCGCCCTCAAGGACGGCGACGACCGAGTTGGTCGTGCCGAGGTCGATGCCGACCGCTCGCGCCATGGTGCTTCCTCCTGTGTACGGCTGCTATGTTCGTGACCTGCAGGTTCGTTCTCGCCTTGAGCGAGGCCCTGGCAAGTTTTATCGGGCCTTCGCGCACCCCGTCAAGCCGGACTTGAGTCGACTGCGCTCAACCTCTGTACCCAGCCTAACGAGGCGGCTCGGGTTCTTGTTCCCGGGTCCGGCGACCGAGTGTGCCCGGATCGGCTGTGACACCGCTCACGGTCGACGGCTCACCGGCACACCGCCCCGCGACCGGGGACGATCCCGTCGACCAGGTACGCCACCTCGGCCGCCCGCGCGCAGGCGGAGTTGAACAGCCCCGTGTGGCCGTCGTCGGTGCGCGTCAGCAGGGCCGCTCCCTCGATGCTCGCCACCAGGCCGCGGGCCCAAGCCAGCGGCGTCGCCGGGTCATGGGCGCCGCCCACGACCAGTATCGGCGGGGCACCGCGTACCGGCTGCGGCTGCGGTGGGTTCTTCGCCGGGACCGGCCAGCCGGTGCACCCGCTGGCGAAGTCCCAGTACTCCGAGTACCGCCAGCTGTGCGGGGCCGCCGCGCGGACCAGGCGGGCCGTCCAGGCCATCTCCGACGGCCCGGTGAATGGCGACGGGAAGTCGTGGCAGCCGATCGCCCGGTAGGCCGCGTAGCTCTCGGACCCGAACTGGTTCCGCTCGGTCAGCCCGCGCGCGTCCGGGAACTCCCCGCCGGCCGTGGCCAGGTCCTTGCCCAGCGCGGGCCAGTCGTCCCGCAGGTAGAGGTGGCCGTACACGCCCGCCGAGACCTCGTCGGCCGTCGCGGGACGGCCCAGGTCGCTCGACCAGATCCCGCCGCGCGCTGCCCTGGCCACGACGTCGTCGTAGAAGCGGAGGACGTCCTGCCCCTGCAAGGCGCAGCCGGCCGAAGCGCGGCACCAGTCCGCGAACCGGACCAGTGCGTCCTCGATGGCCGCGGCCTCCTCGACGATCGCCTGGGTCATCGGCCGCGCGTGGTCGATCGCGCCGTCGAGCACCATCGCCCGCACCCGGCCGGGGTGCTGCGACGCGTAGACCGCCCCCAGCTCGGTGCCGTAGGAAAGGCCCAGCCACGAGATCTTCGGCTCGCCGAGCGCCGCCCGGATCGCCTCGATGTCCTCGGCCGCGCTTCGGCTGTCCACGTGCGCCAGCAGCGGCCCGGTGCGGGCCAGGCAGTCCGCACCCGCCTTCCGGTTGTGCGCGACCAGCGTCTCGAACCCCGCCCGCGTCGACGGGAACCGGTCCAGCGCCGGGTCGAACAGCGTCGCCGCGTCGCAGGTGACGCGAGGCGTGCCGGACCAGTCGCCGCGCGGGTCGAACCCCACGACGTCGAAGCGCTGCCGCAGCTGCGCGAGCTCCGGCGAGGCCAGCCCGCCGAACTGCGCGAACCCGACGCCGGAGCCCCCTGGCCCGCCCGGGTTCACCAGCAGCGAGCCGATCCGCCGGGACGGATCGCGCGCGGGCAACCTGGCCAGCGCGAGCCGCGCCGACCCCAGCTCCGGCCGCGCGCGGTCGATCGGCACCTCGATCGTCGCGCACTCCGCCGATGGCTCCTGCAGCGTGGCGCAGGCCCGCCACGCCAAGACCGACGCCGAAGCGACGGCCGGCACCCCCGCCATGACCACGACCGCCGCGATGATCGCGGCGACCCGGCGCACGTCCATGATGTGTGTCCTCCCCTGCACGCCGGCCTTCGGCGTGCTTCCTTCCTAACAGCGACCCCCGACAGTTCAGGAGTGGCGGGCCGTCCAGGAGGAGAGGAAGAAATCGGAATTTCCTTGCCGCACAACGACTTCCGCCGGGGTCCCGACCCAGGAAGTCACTCGATAGTGGGAATCCGCGGTGACCGGCACCCCCTGCGCCGGCGTTTCCGGCGGCGCGTCCCGCGTGAAGCCGGCGAACCCGAACATCGCGAGTGCCCCCAGCAGCGCGGCCACCAGCACGCGCCGTTCGATCCTGCCCATCCGGAAATGCCCCCCGTAGTAAGGAAAGTCAGGCCGCGCGGACCGTGACGCTGCCGCTTTCGGTCGTCAGGTCCAGCAGGTGCTGAGCTGCACCGTCGACCTGGACGCCGATGTCGCGGTGCCCGCTGTCGCTGTCCCCCTGGACGCGGTACGGCCCGCCCGGCACCTTCAGGTCGATGCTGCCGCTCTCGGCGTGCACCTTGACGTCGTTCGCCTGCGCCAGCGTGAATTCGACGCTGCCGCTGGACGACGTCGCGTCGACCGGCCCGCGCACGTCGTCGCCGGTGATGCTGCCGGACTCGCTCTGCAACCGGACGGCGCCGACGTCCCGCAGGTCGATCGAACCGCTGTCCATCCGCAGCTTCACCGCACCGGGGACGTCCTCGACGCGCGCGTGCCCGGAATCGACCTGAACGTCCACAGTCGACATCCCGGCGACGTCCAGCCCGCCGGAGTCGATGTTCCCCGTGACGGGCACCCCCTCGGGCACGACGACCTCGAAGTCGACCGTGCAGTTCGTACCGCACGAACCGAGCACCAGCTGGTCGCCGTCGACGCGGTAGAAGGGCCCGGCCGGCTTGCTGCGCCAGTGGTAACCAACCTCTTCGTGCACCGTGGCCGCCCCCGAGCCGGTGCGGACCTTCACCGATCCCGAGTCGGCCTCCAGCTTCACGCTGCGGATGGTCTGCGAAAGGGTGTCGGTGTTTTCGAAGTCCGAACCCCAGCCCCACCCGAGCGCGGTCGCCAGGCCGACGCCGATCAGGACGATGCCTCCCAGAGCCAGAAGCGGGCGCGCCATGGTCGTTGGTCCCCTCAGTGTTGTTTCCTCTGCGTGAGAAACGTTATGACGGGGTGCGCGGGCGGTACATGGGGGTAACCCCCCGAAAGACCCTGAGATCCCGCCCTGAGACGCCGGGGTGGTGCCCGGGGCCTAACCTGGCGCAAGTCTCCAGTTCCATGATCAGGAGGATCCATGCCGCAAGCACCCGGCCCGTACGAATCCCTGCCCGACGTGCCGTCCTTCACCCTCCGCAGCAACGACGTCGCCGACGGCGAAACCCTGGCCACGCCGCACCTGTCCGGCATCTTCGGGGCCGGCGGCGAGGACCGGTCGCCGCACCTGGCGTGGGACGGCTTCCCGGCGGAGACGAAGAGCTTCGCGATCACCTGCTACGACCCGGACGCCCCGACCGGCAGCGGATTCTGGCACTGGGCGGTGTTCAACGTCCCGGTTTCGGTGACCGAGGTGGCGTCCGGCGCGGGAGACGGCTCCGGCCTCCCCGAAGGCGCGGTGACGCTGAAGGGCGACGGCGGGGTCAAGCGGTTCCTCGGCGCCGCGCCCCCGCCCGGGCACGGCCCGCACCGCTACTACTTCGCCGTGCACGCCCTCGACCTGGACAAGCTGGACGTGCCGGAGGACGCGACACCGGCGTTTCTCGGCTTCAACATGTTCGGGCACACCCTGGCCCGCGCGGTGATCACGCCGGTCTACGAGAACAAGGGCTGAGTCCCCGGAGCGGGCCCGGCGCGGCGTCAGCCCACGAAGTTCGCCGCGTTGGGCCCCTCCCGCTCCAGGTAGTGCCCCTTGGTGTGCTCGGCGAAGCCGAACTGCCGGTACAGCCCGTGCGCGTCGGCGGTGTGCAGCATCCAGCGGAACTGCGCGCCGGGGCCGTTGTCGATCATCTCCCGCACGATCTCCTTGCCGAGGCCGCTGCCGCGGGCGGAGTCGACGACGAAGACGTCGGCGAGGTACGCCGACGAGACGCCGTCGGAGAACGCGCGGGCGAACCCGACCATCGAGCCACCGCGGTAGGCACCGACGACCCGCCAGGAGCCGGCGATGGCGGCCTCGACCTGCTCACGCGTGCGCCAGCGCCCCCAGTAGGCCTCGGTCGAGAGGAACTTCCACACCACGTCGAGGTCCAGCCGCGCGCGGTCGTCGTCGAGTTCGTAGTCGCCAAAAGTCCGCATGATCCGAAGCTAAGGCAGCCGTCAACGCGGTTTCAGCAGGTAGTCCACCACCGGGCGCAGTTCCTCGGCCGACGGCGGCTCGTCGTCGATCAGGCCCTGGATGAGCAGCCCGTCGATGCCCGCGAGGAACACCCGGAACGCCACTTCGTCGTCGTGCCGGACCATCGACGTCAGGACGTCCAGCCAGCGGCGCGCGGCCGGCCGCAGCTCGGGCTTGCGCGCGGCCAGCAGGTACAGCTCGTACTCCGCCATCGTGCGCCCACGCCGGGGCCCGAGCGCCTCGGCCAGCAGGGCCGCGACCTCCTCGGCGCCGCGCGACCCGCGGGAGCGCGCCCGGTCGATCATCCAGTAGACCTCGGTCGCCATGTCGCGGGCGCACGAGATGAGCGTCGCGACCAGCAGGTCGTCCAGCGACGAGAAGTGGTAGGTCGTGGACGTCGTGGGGACGCCGGCCTCGGCCGCGACCGTCCGGTGCGTGACGCCCGCGACGCCGTCGCGCTCGATGATCCGCAACGTGGCCTCGATGAGTTCGGTGCGCCGCTTCTCGCCCCGCGCCTTCCGGCCGTCGACTTGGAGCTTCACCATAGGGTGAAAACTACCGGAACGATCGTCCCAAAACAAAGAGCGACGTACACCACATCGGTGGGACTTAGGGCGCCTCAACGGGTTACTCATCAGTAAGGACGGTTAGTCTCCCGGCACCACCACAGTTTTTCCCGGACGAAAGGCACCCGAACGATGGGCGCTCTGCAACTGACGCTCGGCGGGATCTCCGTCGTGCTCGGCCTCGTCGCCTGGGGCATGTTCGCCGCGACCATCGCCCGTTTCGTACGGGTGATCCGCCTCGGCCAGCCCGACTCGACGCGCAACGGGCCGTTCATGCCGCGCATGAAGACGCTGATCAAGGAGTTCGCCGCGCACACGCGGATGAACCGCAAGCGCAGCGTCGGCCCCGCCCACTGGCTGGTGATGTGGGGCTTCCTGCTCGGCTCGCTCGCCCTGTTCGAGGCATACGGCGAGGTCTTCGTCCCGACCTGGGGCTGGCCGGTCCTCGACGACTTCCCGCCGTTCCAGCTGCTCATGGAGCTGCTCGGGCTCGGCACGATCGTCGGCATCCTGGTGCTGATGGCGATCCGCCAGCGCAACCACCCGCGCCGCGCCGACCGCCAGAGCCGCTTCGCCGGCTCCAACTTCAAGTGGGCGTACTTCATCGAGGCCGTCGTCCTGATCGAGGGCATCGGCATCATCGGCGTCCGCGCCGCGAAGTCCGCGCTGAACACGCACGAAGGGCCGCTGTGGGCGTCCTTCGTCTCCAACCCGATCGGCCAGCTGCTGCCGGCCAGCCCGAACCTGGTCACGATCTTCGCGTTCGTCAAGCTGATGAGCGCCACGGTCTGGCTGATCGTCGTCGCGCGCACGATGACCATGGGGATCGCCTGGCACCGCTTCAGCGCGTTCTTCAACATCTACTTCAAGCGCGAGGCCGACGGCGGCGTCGCCCTCGGCGCGCTCAAGCCGATGATGAGCGGCGGCAAGGTCCTCGACCTCGAGGAAGCCGACCCCGACGAGGACACCTTCGGCGTCGGCAAGATCGAGGACTTCAGCTGGAAGGGCTGGCTGGACTTCTCGACGTGCACCGAGTGCGGCCGCTGCCAGGAGCAGTGCCCCGCGTGGAACACCGGCAAGCCGCTGTCGCCGAAGCTGGTCATCACGCAGCTGCGTGACCACGCCTACGCGAAGGCGCCGTACCTGCTGGCCGGCGGCAAGCGGGACATGGCGGGCGACGAGGTCGGCCTGTCCGGGGACAACATGTACGCGGGGATCGACGTCCTCGCGATCGCGGAGTCGCAGAAGGCGCTGATCGGCGACGACGGCGGCGTCATCGACCCCGACGTCCTGTGGTCCTGCACCAGCTGCGGCGCCTGCGTCGAGCAGTGCCCGGTCGACATCGAGCACGTCGACCACATCGTCGACATGCGCCGCTACCAGGTGATGATCGAGTCGGCGTTCCCCAGCGAGCTGAACGGCATGTTCAAGAACCTGGAGAACAAGGGCAACCCGTGGGGCCAGAACGCCAAGGACCGGCTGGCCTGGACCGAGGACCTCGACTTCGAGGTCCCGGTGTTCGACGGCGACCTCGGTGACGCCGAGTACCTGTTCTGGGTCGGCTGCGCCGGCGCGTTCGAGGACCGCGCGAAGAAGACGACGCGGGCGGTCGCGGAGCTGCTGCACATGGCGGGCGTCAAGTACACGGTGCTCGGCTCGGAGGAGTCCTGCACCGGTGACCCGGCCCGCCGCGCCGGCAACGAGTTCCTGTTCCAGATGCTGGCCCAGCAGAACGTCGAGGTGCTGAACTCGGTGTTCGAGGGCCGCGAGCGCAAGGCCCGCAAGGTCGTCGTGACCTGCGCGCACTGCTTCAACACGCTCGCCAACGAGTACCCGGAGCTGGGCGGCCAGTTCGACGTCGTGCACCACACGCAGCTGCTGAACCGCCTGGTCCGCGAGAAGCAGCTGGTGCCGGTGGCGCCGGTCGCCGAGGACGTCACCTACCACGACCCGTGCTACCTCGGCCGCCACAACAAGGTGTACGAGGCCCCGCGCGAGCTGGTCGGCGCGACCGGTGCGCAGCTGCGCGAGATGCCGCGGCACGGCGACAAGTCGATGTGCTGCGGCGCCGGCGGCGCGCGGATGTGGATGGAAGAGAAGATCGGCAAGCGGATCAACGTCGAGCGCGTCGACGAGGCGCTCGGCACCGCGCCGTCGAAGATCGCCACCGGCTGCCCGTTCTGCAAGGTGATGCTGAACGACGGTCTGACCGCGAGGCAGAGCGACGGCACGGCGAGCGAGAAGGTCGAGATCGTCGACGTCGCGCAGATGCTGCTGGAGTCCGTCAAGCGCAAGCCGGAACCGAAGCCGATCGCGCTCGGAGCGCCGTCACTCGCGGAGGAGTGACACATTTCCCGAGAACGCACGGCCCCGGTCAGCACGTCTGACCGGGGCCGTTTTCGTGATCGGAAAGATTGGTGTTCTGGTAGCCATTCCGCTACCCGTTGTCACAAGTTTGTCCTGTCCTTCAGGCCCACTAGCTGGGATTTCGTCGCGGTAATCGTTTTCTTGAAAAATGTTCATGATAATCACCGCAATGGCCCATCGAGTTAAGGAGAAACCACGGCCTGAACCCTGGACAAGCGGCGTATCCTGGCCTTTCCTCGCCGCCGCCGTTGCCAGCGAGGGCACCATTGACGATCACGGAATCAGGGGGCGGCACGGATGGCCCAGGACCGGCGGACCACGACGACCGGCCGACACGCACTCCACCCCCCACCCGCCGAGCGGCCCGTGGCGGACTACGTCCCCATCCAGCGCACCCTCGTGCGGCCGTACGTCCTCACGCGCGGCCGCACGCAGTCGCGGCGGCACCTCGCGATCGAAGCGATGGTCTCGACGCGCGCCGGGGCGCACTGGGACGGCGCCCGGCTGACCGGGGAGTTCCGCTCGGTGCACTCGCTGTGCCTGCACCCGCGTTCGGTCGCCGAGGTCGCGGCCACGCTGAGCGTGCCCCTCGGCGTCGTGCGCGTCCTGCTGGACGACATGGCCGAGCAGGGTCTGGTCACCATCCACGACAGCCGGACCGGCGCCGACGGCCGGCCCGCGATGGCGCTCATGGAACGCGTTCTGAACGGCCTGCAGCGCCTCTGAGCACTACGCTCACCAGAGTGAGCGAGGAACCCGGGAACTCCGGCGGCGAAAGCACCCTGACCGTCCTGCTCGCCGGCGGGGTGAACCTGGCGATCGCCATCATGAAGCTGATCGCGGGCATCATCACCGGCTCGGGCGCGATGCTGTCCGAAGCAGCGCACTCGGTGGCCGACACGATTACCGAAGTCCTGTTGCTGACGGCGCTGAAGCGCTCGGAGCGGCCGGCCGACCGCGTGCACCCCTTCGGCTACGGCAAGGAGCGGTACTTCTGGTCCCTGCTCGCGGCCGTCTCGATCTTCGCCTCGGGCGCGATGTTCGCGCTCTACGAGGGCGTCTCGACGCTGCTCGGGCACGGTGAAGCGCAGAGCACGTCGTTGCTCAGCTACATCGTCCTGGCCGTGGCGTTCCTGCTCGAAGGCACGTCGTGGCTGCAGGCGGTGCGCCAGGTCGTCCGGGAGTCGCGGGCGGAGAACCGCTCGCTGTGGACGTACCTGCGGCTCATCGACGACCCGACGCCGAAGACCGTGCTGTTCGAGGACTCGGCGGCGCTGGTCGGCCTGCTGCTCGCGTTCGGCGGCATCGGGCTGCACCAGCTCACCGGCTCCGAGGTCTGGGACGGCATCGCGTCGATCGCCATCGGCCTGCTGCTCGCCTGCGTCGCCTACCTGCTCGGCCGCACCAACCGCGGTCTGCTGGTCGGGCGCCAGGCCGATCCGAACATCGTCCGCGGCGTCCGCGACCACCTGACCGACGCGCCGGAGATCGAGGCCGTCGTCGACCTGCAGACCATGCTGATGGGGACCGACCAGGTGCTGGTCTGCACGCGCGTGGACTTCGACGACTCGCTCGGCGCCGCGGACCTCGAACGCGCGTGCGTCCGGCTCGCCTCGGAGCTGACGGAGAGGTTCCACGACGTCACCGAGGTGTTCATCGAACCGGTGCCGCGGTCGGATCCGGAGCTGCGGGCGACGGTGCTGGCGCGCTACGGCGACATCGCCGAGCGGTGGAGCAAGCCGTGAGCGGCCGTCAGTAACCGAAGTCCTGGACCCAGTACCAGCCTTCGGTGGTGACGCCGACACCGATCTTCTTGAGCGAGCAGTTCAGGATGTTGGCGCGGTGGCCTTCGGAGTTCATCCAGGAGTCCATGACCTGCGCCGCGGACGTCTGCCCGCGCGCGATGTTCTCCGCGCCCGGCTTCGAGTAACCGGCCTGCTTGATGCGCTGGTCGAACGTCGTGCCGTCCGGGCTGGTGTGCGAGAAGAAGTTCTCGGCCGACATCTTGTCGCTGAAGTCCTGCGCGGCCTTCGTGACGTGCGATTCCTCGGTCAGCGCGGCACAGCCGGCCTTGGCGCGCTCGTCGTTGACCAGCGTGACGACCTGGGCGGCCACCGAAGGCGCGACCCGGGCGGCGGGCTTGGTGATCGGCGGCGGGGCTTCGGACGTCGAAGACTGCGGCGCCGCGGACGACTCGGTCGGCGTGGGTGCCACACTGGACGTCGTCGGGGCGGGGGCCGAGGTCGTGGGGGCGGCGGGCTGACCGGGGTTGGTGGTCTGGACCTGGCCGCCGGCGAGGTCGGTTCCGCTGCCGCTGCCGGCGCCGGCGGGCGCGTTGGGCAGGACGAGCGCCGCGGCGCCGAGCTCGGCGGTGTTTCCTTCGGCGGTGGCCATCCAGGTGCCTGCGGCGGCGGAAAATACGCCGAGCAGCACACTGAGTGACACCATCACCACGTGAGCACGTTCACCAATGGGGGACACGGCGCAGGAACGTATCACGGAACAATTAAGGCGAGAACCCTACGAACGCACTGGTCACATTTCCCGTCGGCGACAGGCACGGTTTTCGCGGCAATCGGCCGCTTGCGCGTTACTCCGTTCAGCTCATCCGGACGACGAACGTCGCTTCACCGGAAGCTGTCACCGGACGACGGGTCGGGTCTTGACCGGTGGCGGTTGCTTTGCCCGTGAAGCCAACTTTGCCCGCCGTCGTTGTGCAGGAGTACGAGATTTCGGCGTCCACGGCCAGTTCCCCTGCGGTATGCGCACAGGCAGGCGTGTGGTCGTCGACGACCGTCACGTCGGCGAGCGGGACGTCGCCGGTGTTCTTGACCAGGATCGAAAAGGTGACGGTGTCACCTGCGTGGACTTCGTAAGGTGCGGCGTCATTCATCACGGCGATCTCGGGGTGGACGACGTCGACTTTTGCGTCACCGGCTGATTGCACGGTGCGACCACTCGGGTCATTTCCGGTGATCTCGAGGGTTTGGCCGAAGTCGTCGGCGGGCGCTTTGCGGGTGCAGGTGTAGGTCTTCACCGCTCCCGCTTCTACGGTGCCCAGCTTGTTCGCACAGGTCGATTGCTTGCGTAGGTTGTCCACAATGGACACCGCGGCGAGCGGGACGTCGCCGGTGTTGCGCGCGGTGACGGTGAAGGTGACTTCGTCGCCCGCGCGGGCGATCTTGGGTGTCGCGTCGATGGTGAGCTGCACGGCCGGGTGGATGACGTCGATCTCGTCGGAGTCCGTCGCCGTTACCGGTGGGCCGACCGGGGCGTCCGCCGTCGCTTTCGCGGCGCTGGCTGCGTCGTCGGCGGGCGCGGTCATGGTGCAGTCGAACTTCTGCGTGGCGCCGGCCTCGAGCTGGTCGAAGGTCTTGGTGCAGGACTCGCTTCGGACGTTGACGGCGGTCAGCGGGACGTCGCCGGTATTGGTGACGGCGAGGGTGGCGGTCACGGTGTCGCCGGGGCGGAAGGGGCCGCCGTGGATGTCCTGGGTGAGCGCGAGGGCGGGGTGCAGGACGGTGTACGACGCATCGTCGGTAGCACTGACCTGGCGTTTCACCGGATCGGTGGCATTTGCGGTGGCCGAGCTCACGAAATTGTCGGGGCCGGCGTTTACCGTGCAGGAGCGGCGCTGGCTGGCGCCGGGGAGGAGGGTGCCGATGGGTTGAGCGCACGCCGGAGTCCGGTTGTCCACAAGGGACACATCGGTCAGCGGGACGTCACCGGTGTTCGCGACGACGAGGGTGAACGTGACGGTGTCGCCTTGGCGGACGCGCGTGGGCGTGGCGTCGTTGGTGAGGCTGAGCGCGGGGTGGATGACGTCGACAGCGGCGCCGGCGGAGGCGCTCACCGGCCGATTCGTGGCATCGGTGCCGGTGACGTTCGCGACGGCGGTGAAGTCGGTGTCACCGGCGGCTTGGGTGCAGCTGTAGGTGTGCTTCGCCTGCGGTTCGAGCCGGCCCAGGGACTTGGTGCAGTCCCGGGCCAGCGGATCGTCGACGGAGACGTCCTGGAGCGGGGTGTCACCGGTGTTGGTCACGGTGATGGTCGAGGTCACCGGGTCTTTGACGTGCACGACAGCGGCATCGACGGTCCTCGTGACGGCGATGGCGGGGTGGATGACGTCGAGGCCGGCACTGGCGCCGGCGGTGACGTCGGGTCCGACGGGCGGGGTGGCGACGACCCGGAGGGTCCGGGTGACGTCGTCGGCCGGAGCGGTCGTGGTGCAGGCGAACTCGCGGGTGGCGCCGGGGTCGAAGGTGCCATCGAGGGTTTGGGTGCAGCTGGTGGGCGCGGCTCGTGCGCCCGTGGCCTGTGTGTCCGTGACTCGGAGGCCGGCCAGCGGCACGTCGCCGGCGTTGCGGACGGTGATCCGGAACGGCACCTTGTCGCCTTCGCGGAACGGGCCGCCCGTCACCTCCGCGGCGATCGCGACCGCTGGGTGCTGGACGGCGAACGTGCCCTCGGCGACGGCCGTCACCGGGCGGGCCGTGGGGTCGGTGCCGGTCAGCGTCGGCTTGTTCGCGAACCCGGCCGGGCCCGCGATCGTCGTGCACGTCGCCTCCTGCTGCACCTGCGGCTGGAGCGTGCCGAACCGCTTCGCGCACGAGGCGACCTCGGCGTCCGCGACCGTGACGTCCGCCAGCGGCACGTCGCCCGTGTTGGCTGCGGTGATCGTCCATGTCACCGTGTCGCCCTCGCGGACCGCCGGCGGCGTCGCGCGGACCGCCAGCCCGAGTGCCGGGTGGATCACGTCCACCGCCGCGTCGTCGGTGACCTTCACCGTGCGGCCGAGCTGGTCCTGGCCGGTGGCCGTGGCCGTGGTGGCCACGTCGTCCGGTGGGGCCGGTGCGGTGCACGTGTACGTGGTCGTCCCGCCCGGGGCCAGGGCACCGATCGCCTTGGCGCACGCCGGGACGTCGTGGGCCACCGCCACCTCGGTCAACGGTGCGTCGCCGGCGTTGGCGATCGTCAGCGTGTAGGTGATCGGGTCGCCGGCGCGGGCGACACTCGGCGTGGCGGCCGCGGTGAGGGTCAGCGCCGGGGTGATCACCGTGACCGTCGCCGGCGCGGTGGCCGTCACGGGCCGGCCGGACAGGTCGGTGCCGGTCGCCGTCACCTGGGACGTCGTGGTGCGGGACGGATTCGCCGTGCACGTGTACGTCTGCGTCGCGCCCGCGGGCAGGCCGGCGAACGTGCGCGCGCACGCCGTCGTCGTGTCGTCGGTGACCTCGAGCGGGGCCAGCGGGCTGTCGCCGGTGTTGCGGACGGCGACCGTCCAGGTGACGGCGTCCCCGGAGTGGATCACCGGCCGGTCCGCGGTCTTGGTGACCTCGACCGCGGGTGCGATCGTCGGCGCCGGTGCGTCGGCCGTCGCCGTGACCTGCTTGCCGAGCTCGTCGGCGGCCAGCGCGCTCGCCGTGTTGACGCCGTCGGGGATCGGGGCCTTCGCGGTGCACGTCGTCGTGCGGGATTCGCCCGGCGCGAGCGCTCCGGTGAGCGCGCACGCCGGCGTCTTCGGGTCGGTGACCTGGAGGCCGGAGAGTCCCGTGTCGCCGGTGTTCGTGACCTTGATCGTGAAGGTCGCGAGGTCGCCGGCGCGGTACGCGGGCCGGTCGGCCGACTTCGTCATGCCCAGCGCCGGGTGCAGGACGTCGATGGGTGCGCTCGCGATGCCGTCGAGGGCGTCGCCGAGCGCGCTCGTGCCGGTGACCTTCGCGGTGTTCGTGAAGTCGTCGGGCGGTGCGGTACCGGTGCACGAGTAGGTCACCGTCTGGCCGGGGGCGAGGGTGCCGAGCGGTTTCGCGCACTCCGGGACGGCCGGGTCGGCGACCTCGACGCCGGACGCCGGGACGTCGCCCGGGTTGGTCACGACGACGGCGAACGTCACCGGCTCGCCGGCGTGCGTCTTCGGCTGGGTCGCGCGCACGGCGATCTGGAGGTCGGGCACCGGCACCGAAAACGCCAGGTTCTGCGCCAGGACGTCGTCGCCGCTGGTGACGACGCCGAGCTTCGCGCTCGTTGCGCCGGCATGGACGTTGTCGACGTTGAACGCCTTCGCGTCGACGCTGAAGTTGTTCGGCAGCGCGGCGTTGTCGGCGTTGGAGATGAAGAAGTTCGACGTGCCGCCGGTTGCGGGCTCAGCGGCCGGGGTGCCGTCGACCAGGAACTGGTCGCCGGATCTGCCCCAGTCACCGTCGTACGCCGTGACGCCGAGGTGCGCGTCGGCGGCCGCCGCGCGGAAGCCGGTGATCGTCGTTTCGGCCGGCGGGGTGCCGGGGGTCTGCCGGGCGTGGCCGTCGTAGATGACCACCTTGCGCTTGTGCGGCGCGTAGTCCGCGTTGCGTTCCGGGTAGGCGTAGACGAGCGCGACCGACCAGCCGCCGACGCAGTCGAAGCCCTTCAACGCCCACACATTGCCGACCGTCACGTCGAAAGCCGAAGGGACACCGGCGAAGCGGCTGGTCACGTCGGCGTGCGCCGAGTAGTAACCGCCGTCTTCGGCGTACCCCGACGGCGGGATGTCCACGGATTCCGCGCTGCCGACGGAAAGCCGGACGTTCTGCTTCGCGGGCGTCCCGGGTGGTGCGACAGCCGAGGGGCCGCAATTCACACTGCCGGCCCAGTTCAGCCGGGCGAAGACGACGTGAGCCCCCGGCGGGATGCCCACCGACGCTCTTGCCGAATCGAACGTCGCCGGGTCGGTGTCGACGTCGGCCCACTGCATGAAGAAGTCGTCGTTGGCCAGGGTGTCCTTGCGGTCGGCGGTGTTCGCGCACGCTGCCGGTGTTGCGACCGTCCCGCCGGCCGGGGCGCCGTCGGCGGCGACCGGGCAGCGCAGGACGCCGTTGCCCGCGTAGACGAAGTCGCCGTAGACCACGTCGTCGTAGCCGACGGCAAACGTACCGGCGGCGGCCGCGCCCGCCGCCGGTACGACGGCCGAGGCCAGGAAGACCAGTGCCAGCACGAGAATCGAGCGAAGCGGTCTTTCGGGCAACGGCACTCCTCGCCACCTCCGGGGCCGAGACGACCTTGGGAGCGTGGCACGAGACCCGGTTTTACGCCTTCAAACTCACTCGTTCGTGGGGTCGGAATCGGAGCCGGTCAGCTTCGCCGTCGACTCGTGGGTCAGGACCGTGGCGGACCGGACGAACCCGATGATCGTCCGGAGCTGGTCGTCGGTGTAGCGGTCGCAGAGGTCGTACATGCCCTTCACGAGGTGGTCCCACAGGTGCAGGCCGCTCACGATGGACCGCAGGTCCAGGACGATGAGGATCTTGCGTCGATCGTCCGGGTGCGGCTCGCGGTTGACGATGCCCTTGTGCGCCAGCCGGTCGATCATCGCCGTCACCGACGCCGGCGCGAGCCCCGACAGCCGTGCGAGGTCCTTCGGCGTCTGCGGGCCGAAGCGCGCGAGGTAGTCGAGAACCTTGCTCTCCACCGCCGACAGCCCCCGGGTCTCGGAGATCGCGGTGTGGAACATGACCGTCTCCGTCGACAGCTCCCGCGACCTGAGCAGGACATCTTCGACGAGTTCCGTTCGCTCGCTTGACACGGCGACCAGCCTAGCCCACTCTTTAGTTCGACAGAACGAATTAGTTCCTAAGACATTCGAGGGGTCGAACGATATGACAAGGGCATTGATCATCGGGGGCGGCGTGGCGGGCACGATCACGGCCATCGCCCTGCACGAAGCGGGGCACGAGCCGCTGCTGTTCGAGGCGTACGACCGCGGCGCCGAGGGCGTCGGCGCGTTCCTGACGCTGGCCGTCAACGGTTTGGACGCGCTGCTCCCGCTGGGCCTCAAGGACGTCGTCCGCAGCGCGGGCTTCGACTCGCCGCGGATGTCGATCGGGCTCGGCAACGGCACGAAGCTCGCCGAATTCCCCCTGGGCGGCACCCTCCCGGACGGCACGGTGAGCCAGACCGTTCTGCGTTCCGACCTCTACGTCGCCCTGCGCGACGAGGCCGCGAGGCGCGGCATCCGCGTCGAGTACGGCAAGCGACTGATCGGCGCCAGCCAGACGGACACGCACGTCAGAGCGGATTTCGCCGACGGCTCGCACATCGAGGGCGACCTCCTGATCGGCGCCGACGGCCTCCGCTCCCGGGTCCGCACGATCATCGACCCGGACGCGCCGTCACCGCGGTACGTGCCGCTGCTCAACACCGGCGGGTTCGCCGAAGGCCTCGACCTGCCCGACGAGCCGGGCGTGCTGAACATGGTGTTCGGCAAGCGCGTCTTCTTTTGCCACGTCGTCAGCGCGGACGGCCGCGTCTGGTGGTTCGCGAACCCGGCCCGCAAGACCGAACCGACCGCGTCCGAGCTGGCCACGCTCGCCGGGGAGAAGCTGCGCGCCGAGCTCCTGCACCTGGTGGCCCGCGACCGGACCCCGGCGACCGAGATCATCCGCGCGACGCGAGAGCTCTACCCGGCCTGGCCGACGTATGACTTCCCGACGGTCCCGGTCTGGCACCGCGGCCGCATGGTGATCATCGGCGACGCGGCGCACGCGACGTCACCGGCGGCGGGCCAGGGCGCCTCGATGGCCATCGAAGACGCCGTCACGCTGGGCAAATGCCTCCGCGACGTGCCCGACGTCGAGCGCGCGCTGGCCACCTACGAGAGCTTGCGGCGCGGGCGCGTCGAAGCGGTGGTCGCGGCCGGGAAGCGCAACGGCGACCAGAAGGTGATCGGGCCGGTCGGGCGCGTGGTCCGCGACTTCTTCATCAAGCGGGTGTTCTCGAAGCCGTTCGACGAGGACCCGAACGCGTTCATGTGGAACCACCACATCGACTGGGACGAGAAGGTCTCCGCCTAGCGCCAGGTGTCGACGCGGTGGAAGTTCTTGTACGCGCGGCTCGGGGTCGGGCCGCGCTGCCCCTGGTAGCGGGACCCGGCTTCGCTGGAGCCGTACGGGTGCTCGGCCGAGCTCGACAGCCGGAAGATGCACAGCTGGCCGATCTTCATGCCGGGCCAGAGCGTGATCGGCAGGTTGGCGACGTTCGACAGTTCCAGCGTGATGTGCCCGGAGAAACCGGGGTCGATGAACCCGGCGGTCGAGTGCGTGAGCAGCCCGAGGCGGCCGAGCGACGACTTGCCCTCGAGGCGGCCGGCCAGGTCGTCGGCCAGGGTGACGAGCTCGAACGTCGAGCCGAGGACGAACTCGCCGGGGTGCAGCACGAAGGGCTCGTCGCCCTCCTTCTCGACCAGCGAGGTCAGCTCGTCCTGCTGCAGCTGCGGGTCGATGTGGGTGTACTTGCTGTTGTCGAAGACGCGGAAGAACCGGTCGAGCCGGACGTCGATGCTGGACGGCTGGACCATGCCGGCATCGAAGGGGTCGATGCCGAGCCGGCCGGCGTCGAGCTCTTTGCGGAGGTCACGGTCACTGAGCAGCACGGCCGAAGCCTATCCGGTGGGTTCAGGCGGCCCGCATGTGCTGCGCGTACGTCGTGTCCGGCGCGAAGATCTTCTCGAGCCGCCTGACGTACCCGCGGCGGCCGGCCTGACCGATCCGCTCCTGCAGCGCGGTGGCCCCGGGGATGAACCGCCGCACGGTCTCGGCGGCGAAGTTGACCGACGCAACGGCGACGATCGCGGCCTGCGCGACCGGGTCGTTCGGCAGGCCGAGGAAGTCGGCGTTCGTCTTCCCGAGCACGAGCCGGCTGATCGACGAGTGCACGGCGACCGAGACGTGCGAAAGCACCTTCCCGACCGCGCCGCGCCCCTCGCCGACGGCGGCGTTGGCCTCGATCAGCGCCTTGGCGAGCCGCTTCGAGTCGTCGTCCGGGATGAACTCGGTGGCGGCGAGCAGCCAGAGCAGGCGCCAGGCGTCCTCTTCGGAGGTGGGCAGCAGCTCGTCGTCGACACCCATGAGCCAGCCGATGTAGCGCCAGAGATGCAGGATGTCGCCGCGCTCGCGGGCGGAGTAGCGGAGGCCGAGCAGCTGCGTGCCGAAGACGTAGACGAGCGAGAAGAGCAGCAGTGTCCCGGCGGTCTGCACCTGGTTGACGGGCCGATCCCAGGCCGCGTAGTCCCAGTCGTCCCGCCGGTTCATGGCGGCGCGCACGTGGGCGTGCACGAGCCGGATCCGCAGCGCGGAGGCGTACCCCTTCTCACCGTGCTTGAGGGCGCCGGGCGTGGTGACGTCGATCCACCAGGCGGCGGTCTCGACGAGCCGCCGCGTGGCCTTGTATTCGATCTCCCCGGTCCCGACCAGCGATTTCGTGGCGCGCGAGGCGAGGTAGCCGCCCATCAGCGACATGTCCCCGAGCGGGAAGAGCCCCAGCAGCCCGGCCCGGGTGATGGCTTTCGCACCGCGGTCGAGCCGTTCGTCGTCGACCCAGTAGGGCTTGGCATCGACCTGGTCGAAGAAGTCCTTGAGCGGCCCGGCCGCGGTGGCCCGGTCCACCAGGGCTTCTTCGAAGAGGGCGCGCCCCCGCCCCTTGGGCTGCTGCGCCATCCAGGCGACGACGTCGTCCGCGAGCCTGTCCTGCACCTGGGCGAACTCCCGCAGCCGCGCGACCTGCCGCTCGTCACCCCGGATGTCACCCTCGATGAACAGCCGCTGGGCCAGCCGGAACCCGCCTTGCCGGAACAGTTCGGGCTCGTCCATGACGCTCACCTCCACCAGTCGACAACAAGTGTTGTCACTTGACGCGCACGAGTCAAGGAGGAGGGCGCTGGACAAGGGGATCACGGTGCCGTGTATGCTGACGACGCACTGCGGATGTAGTTCAATGGTAGAACATCAGCTTCCCAAGCTGAATACGCGGGTTCGATTCCCGTCATCCGCTCTCATCGAAACCCCGGGCGTTCTGCCCGGGGTTTTCGCTTTCCATTCTGGCTCGCAAA
The DNA here is from genome assembly GCF_053601215.1 of Amycolatopsis sp. NPDC004772. Lineage (NCBI taxonomy): Bacteria > Bacillati > Actinomycetota > Actinomycetes > Pseudonocardiales > Pseudonocardiaceae > Amycolatopsis > Amycolatopsis sp. NPDC004772. The sequence continues at coordinate 31,435 of NZ_JBSGBK010000047.1, read as the reverse complement.
TGTGCCGCATGAGCCGCAGGCAGCCCGGTTTCCTCCGCCCGCTTCAGCGCGTCGAACGCCGACGCGGAACCCAAGCGGTGCAACAACTCCGCCCGCGACGCGTGCCACCACGGGTAGTCGTCCAGGCCCGACAGCGCGTCCACCAGCGCCAATGCCGACGCCGGTCCGTCCCGTTCCGCGACCGCCGCCGCGCGGTTCAAGCGGACCACCGGGGTGTCCTGGACCGACAACAACACGTCGTACCAGGAAATCACCGCGTCCCAGTTCGTCTCCTCGTAAGACGGTGCGAGGTCGTGGCACGCCGCGATCGCCGCCTGGACCACGTACGCGTTCGGCAGCGACGGGGTCCGGCGCAGGCCACGGGCGACCAGCTCGACGCCTTCCTTGATCAGCGCCGCGTCCCACCGCGAACGGTCCTGCTCGGACAGCAAGACCGGTACGCCCGAAGAGAAACGCGCCGCGCGGCGGGCGTCCTGCAGCAGCACCAACGCGAGCAGTCCCAGCGCCGTCGGCTCGTCCGGCATCAGCGAAACCAGCAAGCGCGCGAGCCGGACGCCCTCCGCCAGCAACGAAACGCGGCCCGTGTAGCCCTCGTTGAAGATCAGGTACACCGTCGACGCGACGCCGGCCAAGCGGGACGGCAACTCCTCCGCCGCGGGCACCCGATACGGGATCCGCGCCTGCGCGATCTTCTGCTTCGCGCGCGTCAGCCGCTTCGCCATCGTCGCTTCCGGCACCAGCAAGCCCCGGGCGACCTCCGCGGTCGACAAACCGCCCAACGTCCGAAGCGCCAACGCCACCTGGGCGTCCAGCGACAACGCCGGGTGGCAGCACGTGAACACCAGCCGCAGCAGGTCGTCGCGGACCGATACCGGGTCCGGGCTCGGATCGATCGCCGGCATCGCGACGGCCTCCTTCCCCTGCCGCTTCGCCTCGCGGCGGACCACGTCCACCGCTCGGTGGCGGGCCGCGACCAGCAGCCAGCCGCGGGGATTGGCCGGGACGCCGTCGCGCGGCCACGTCTCCAGCGCACGCACGACGGCGTCCTGGACCGCGTCCTCGGCCAGGTCGACGCTGCCGGTGACGCGGACCAGCGTGGCCAGTACCCCGGTGCCCTCGGCCCGGACCAGCCGCGCGACCGCGTCCCCGGCGCCGGTCACTTGCCGAAGTCGACGACCGGCCGGACCTCGATCGCGCCGTCCCAGGCGCCCGGGATCCGCGACGCGACCTTGACCGCCTCGTCGAGGTCGGCGCACTCGAGCAGGTAGAAGCCGGTGAGGGCTTCCTTCGTCTCCGCGTACGGCCCGTCGCTGGTGACGACGTCGCCGCCCTTGCCGCCGGTGACGCGGACCGTCGTCGCCGTCGCCGTCGGGTACAGGGCCGCGCCGCCGCGGATCACCGCCGCCGCGCCCGCGCCGAACTCGTCGTAGTCCTTCATCAAGTCCGTGGCTTCGGGCGTGGTCGGGTCGATGTCGGTGGCGTAGATGATCGCGGCGTACTTGGGCATGAGGTGCTCCTCGCAGGTCCTGACCGGCGCCGATCGCCGGCTTTCACTGTAAGGACGAACGGGTGCGGCCGCGCCGGGACACTTGTCGCGGAGAAAGTTCGGCGGGCAGGGTGGACGCATGGGAGAGCCCGCGCTGTTCGGTCCGGACTTCGATCGCGACCCCGCACCGGCCTACGCCTGGCTGCGCGAACGACCGCCGCACCGGCTCGGCTTCCCCACCGGCACCTGGGCCTGGCTGATCACGCGGTACGACGACGCGGTCACGGCGCTCAGCCACCCGGCCCTGGTCAAGAGCCCGTCCGCCGGCAACGAGCAGTGGCAGCGCGCGGGCATGGGCCTGCCGCTCGACCACCGGCCGTCGCTGGCGTCCAACATGATCAACACCGATCCGCCCGAGCACACCCGGTTGCGGCGTGCCTGCGCCGGCGCGTTCGGGCCGCGCCGGATGCAGCGCCTGCGCGAGCGCGCCCAGCGGGTGACCGACGGCCTGCTCGACGTCGTCGAAGCGCGCGGGCAGGGCGACCTGGTCGCTGACCTCGCCTACCCGCTGCCGATCGCGATCATCTGCGACCTGCTCGGGGTGCCCGAGTCCCACCGCGAGGACGTGCACGAGTGGTCGCTCGTCATCGACTCCGCCGACGACACCGACGGCTCCAAGGTCCGCGAAGCCACCGACGTGCTGGAACGGCTGGTCACCGAGGTCGTCGAAGCCAAGCGGGCGACCCGCGGCACCGACCTGATCAGCGACCTCGTCGCCCAGGAGGCCACCGGCACGCTCTCTGCGGACGAAGTGACATCGACGGCGTTCCTCATCCTGATCGGCGGCCACGAGACGACCGTCGGGCTGATCGCGACCGGCGCGCTCGCGCTGCTGACCCATCCCGGCGAAGCGGCAAGAGCAAGAACCGATCCTGAGCACCGCGCGGCCGTCATCGAGGAGACGCTCCGGCTGCACGCGCCGCTGCAGAACGCGACCTGGCGGTTCCCCACCGAAGACGTCGAGATCGGTGGCCGGCTGATGCGGCCGGGCGACCCGATCCTCGTTTCGGTGCTGGCCGCCGACCGCGACCCCGCGGCCTTCGCGGAACCGGACGCCTTCCGGCCGGGACAGCGTGCCGGAGAACGGCGGCACATCGCCTTCGGCGCCGGGCCGCACCTCTGCATCGGCGCGGCCCTGGCCCGGCTGCAGGCCGACGTCGCCTTCGAGACCCTGCTCAGGCGTCTTCCGACGGCCCGCCTCGCCGTCCCCGAAGAGGAGCTGACCTGGTGGCCGAGCCCGATCACGCGCGGGCTCTTCCACCTCCCGATCGAGCTCTAACCTTCGACGAGCTCCCAGTCCGAGTCCGGCGTCGCGCGGTCGTAGACCTGGCCCGGCGCGGCCTTCAGCACCGTGCGGACGTCCGGGTACAGGTTCGCCACGTGCTCCAGCTCCAGGCCCTCGACCTCGAAGTCCTCCGCCTCGGGGACCTCGAAGCCGACGAACAGCCAGGTGCCGTCCTGCTCGCGGACGACCTGGCGGACCGCGCGCACCGGCTGCTCGGGGCCGGTCGGGATCTCGGTGAGGCCGCTGCTGATCTGGGCTTCGTCGTCCGGCGAGCCTTCGAACTTCCAGGCCGCGCGGCGCTGGGCGAGCAGGCGGACGTCCTCGTCTTCGTCGTCGGAGCCGGTCACGGACGAGAGCAGCCACGTGCGGCGCTCGGGGTCCCAGTCGGCGGCCATCCCGGTCGGCAGGTCCTTCAGCGCGCCCAGCTGCGGCAGCAGTTCGACGGCTTCGCGCAGCGACATCTTGCCGAAGCTCTCGCGGTTGACCAGCACGTCGTCGGACAGCTCGGTGCCGTCGCTGATGAACCAGTCGTCCTCGTCGTCCAGGACGACGAAGCCCAGCGCGTCGGGGTCGTTCACCAGGGCCAGCGCGATGATGACCGGCCCTTCCGGGTCCTGGCGCAGCGGCCATGCGGTCGACATGCGCCATATCCCACCATCGGCGCGGTGCACCGGGGGAGCCGGGGTCACCCGATCGGTTAATTCATCGCCCGCTGATCTCATGCGCGTCACCCGGCGGCGGAATATTCGCGTGCGCGGCGCCGACCTCGTGCACGATGATGCGCGGCGGGCCAGGCCGGTCCCGGTCCGGCAGTTCCTCGGCCTTGCTCGACGACTTTCTGCCGATGGAACGGGAGTGGACATGATCGAGGGGGAACTCGTCCGGCTGCGCGCGCTCGAACCGGAGGACGCCGAACGGCTGCACCCGTGGACCTACGATCCCGAGGTCGGCCGCTGGATGAACAACGAACACCCGCTCTCGCTGGCCCAGGTGCGCAAGCGCTGCGAGGAACGCGCGCTCAACACCTACGAAAAGGTCGTCCTCGGCATCGAGGCCAAGGCCGAGCGCCAGCTCATCGGCGTCATCGACCTGCGGGACGCCGAGCCCGAACTCGGCGAGGCCACGCTCGACGTCTACATCGGCGACGCCGAGTACCGGGGCGGCGGCTACGGCACCGAGGCCCTGCGCATGATGTGCCGCTACGGCTTCACCGCCATGCGCCTGCACCAGATCACGCTGTGGGTCGTCGCGGAGAACGAAGCTGCCCGGCACGTCTACCGCAAGATCGGCTTCGTCGAAGAGGGCCGTCACCGCGAGTCCTTCATCGACGCCGAAGGCGAGCGCCACGACATGATCCTGATGAGCATGCTGCGCGGCGAACTCAAGTGAGCAGCCGGCGCGGCGCCTTCCGCCGCCACGCCTCTTCGAGCAGCTCACGCAGCTGATCGACATCCACCCGCTCCAGGTCGACGATGATCGAGCCGTGCCCGTCGTAGTGCGGGGTCGTGAAGAAGGCCGCGTCGCCGGATTCCAGCAACGCGGCCTTCTCGTCCAGCCCGCACATCACGACCAGGCCGCCTTCGGCCTCGGTGCGCAGCCGCGCGAACCCCTTGCCCGCCACCTTCAGCGCGGGCGTGCGATACCACGTCGACGCCTCGACCTCCGGCAGCGCGGAGGCGAGGCCGACGACGTCTTCCCAGGTCGTCATGGATTCATTGTCGACCCGGTGTCTTGGAGAAACCGGACCTACGGCAGGCGGGTGATCCGGTCCGCCGCGGGCGGGGCCAGGTTCGGGTGGGCACCCAGGTAGGCGATCAGGGCGTCGAGGTCCACCGGGCCACCGGCGAGGCTGGTGCCCTTGGTGAACTCGGTGAAGCCGTCCCCGCCGGCCGCGAGGAAGTTGTTCACCGACACGCGGTACGACGCCGCCGGGTCGACCGGCGTGCCGTTGACCGTGAGGCCCGAGATCCGCGAACCCTGCGGCGCGGACGCCGAGTAGCTGTAGTGCAGCGAACTCGAGATCTGCAGGAAGCGCGTCGTCGAGCCCTGCCACTGCTGCTCCAGCACGTTCTTCAGGTTCGCGCCGGTCAGCGTGATCGTCTGCATGATGTTCGCGAACGGCTGGACGGTGAACGCCTCGCCGTAGGTCACCACGCCGTCGCCCTCGCCGTTCGGCGACGACTTGTACGTCAGGTCGGCGCGGATGCCACCCGGGTTGGTCATGGCGATCACCGCGTTGTTCGCCTGCGTGCCCGCGAGCTGCGCGTCGGCGATGACGTCGCCGAGCGGCGACTCGCCGGCCGCGTTGCCCGCCGCCGGCAGGTCCGCGGTGATGGTGCCGACCTGCTTGTTCGCGATCGGGGCGGACTTCGTCTTGGCGTCGGCCACCAGCGCGGCCACGGCCGGGTCCGGCGTGACCGTGCGGGTGACGATCTCGTTGAACGCCTTGGTCTGCGACCGCACGACGTCCCGCGTCTTGCGGCTGATCTTCAGGTCCACCACCGACAGCAGCCGGCCGAACGACGAGCCCTGGATGACCGGGCGCGGCTGGCCGGCCGGGTCGTTGATCACGCAGTTGTACTGCTGGTGGCTGTGCCCGGTGAAGAACGCGTCGACCTTCGGCGTCACCGCGGCGGCGATCGCGGCGGCCGGGCCGGGGCGCAGCTTGCAGTCGTTCGGGCCCTCGACCTCGGTGCCGTCGCCCTGGTGCATCAGCACGACCTGGGCCTTGACGCCGAAGAAGTCGAGCAGGTTCGCGGTCCGGTTGATCGCCTCGACCTCGTCACCGAACTTCAGGCCCTTGATGGCCTCCGGCGTGACGACGGTGGGCAGGTCCTTCAGCGTGGCGCCGATGACGCCGACCGGGATGCCGCCCTCGAACTTGACGGTGAACGGCAACAGCGCGGGCAGGCCGTTGGTGAAGGACACATTGGACCCGATGAACGGGAAGTTCGCACCTTTGAAGGGCTTCTCGAACTGGCAACCGTCGGTCGGATGGCAGCCACCGAACTGCATGCGCTGCAGTTCCTTGTAGCCCTCGTCGAATTCGTGGTTGCCGACGACGGACGTGCTGACGCCCAGCATGTTCAGGAAGTCGATGGTCGGCTCGTCGTGGAACAGCGCCGAGACCACCGGCGACGCGCCGATGTTGTCACCGGCGGACACGACGAACGAGTTGGCCACCTGCGCCCGCAGCTGCTTCACGTGCGTGGCCAGGTAAGCGGCGCCGCCGGCGTCCACAGTGGTCCCGTCCGACTGCACCACGCGCCCGCTGGAACCGGACGGCGGCTCCAGGTTGCCGTGCAGGTCGTTGAACCCGATGATCCGGACGTCGGTGGTGGGATCCGGGCGCTGGCCCGCGGACGCGGGTGCGGTGGTCACCGCCGTCGTCGCCAGCGCGGCCGCGGCCAATACCGCAAGCCGGGTCGAAAGCTGCAACAACCGGGGCTCCGCCCCGGGCCGGGGGCTCCGCCACCCGGAACCCCCGAAAAGATGCCTCATGAGTGTTCTTCCTCCGATTCGCGCCCAGGGTCCCCGAACGGGCGCACGGCGGAGGATTCTGCCTCGCGGAGCAGTCACCTACCAGGGTCAAAAGACGGACGTAAAGCGAATGTCACCTAACGGCTTCCGTCGAGCAGCACCCGCGCGACGAGCTCCGGGTCGTCGTTCATCGGCACGTGCCCGCAGCCCGGCAGCAGCCGGAACACCCCGTGCGGCGCGACTTTCCGCAGGTCGGCAACGCGCGGCCGGGCGAGGATCCGGTCGCGCTCGGCCCAGGCGACGGTCACCGGGACACCGGTGACCGGGCCGGTGAACCGGAAGTCCCCGCGGGACTGCGCCGCGGTCGGCTCGAAGCCCGGGGCGGTGGCGAGCGCGTGGGCGTCCTCGACGACGGTGCCGGGCGTCTGCAGTTCGGGGCGTCCGACGATCATCCCGGTCAGCGCGCGCCGCCCGGACGCCGTCGCGGCGATGCGGCGCACGACGTGCGGCGGCGTGCGCTGGGCGAGGGCGCGATGGGCCTTGAGCGTGGCGATCGCGTAGATCTTCTGGGGCCGCGTCCACAGCCCGGCGGGCGACAACGAGTTCCTTGAACATCACCAGCGCCGGCTCGATGCCGTAGCCGCCGGCCGGTTCGGGCGACTCGCCGAAGCCGGGCAGGTCGACGGCAATGACGTCGCGCTGGGCCGTGAGCAGCGGGAACACCGGCGCCCACGCCTGGCGGCGGTGGCCGATGCCGTGGATCAGCACCAGCGGCTCGCCGCGGCCCGCGCGGTCGTAGACAACGTCGTCCATGACCCGAGGGTAACGGAAACCTACGACCGGCAGTAACAGTTACTTTGCGTCCAGCACGATGCGAGCACCGCTGTCGGCCGACCGCTGGACGGCGTCGAGCACCCGGTGCACGCGCAGGGCGTGCGCGAAGTCCGGCAGGTCGCCCTTGAGGTGGCGAGCGTAGGCGTGCGCGACGTTGTACGACGGCTCGGCGCTGCGGCCGGCCAGCTGCGGCAGCTCGTACCGCGCGGGCACGGTGAGCTTCTCGAGCGTCCCGGTGCGGCTGCCGCGCAGCGTCAGCTTCGCGATCCAGAACAGCGGGTCCGCGGCCTCGACGACCAGCGTGCCCTCGGTGCCGTTGATCTCCCAGTGGAAGTTCGTGGCCGGCGACGTCCCGCCGCGCAGGTGCACCGATGCGACGGCGCCCCCGTCGAGGACGCCGCTGACGGCGATCTGATCCGGCGCGGTCATCTCGACGGACTCGCCGGTGACCTCGTCGCGCACACGCGGCCGGACGGTCGCCATCGTCGCCGAGAGCTCGGCGAAGCCGCCGAGGACCATGGCGAGGGTGTCGGCGGTGTGCGCGAACGGGATGGTCAGCATCGTCGCCCCGCCCGCGGGATGCAGCTGGTAGTCGCGGCCGGCCCGCACGCTGGGGCCCCAATTCGCGCCCGAAGCGATGAGCGACGTCGAAAGCACGCGGCCGACGTAGCCGTCCTTGATGAGGTCGCGCAGGTAGCGCAACGCCGGCGCCGAGCGCCCCTGCAGGCCGACGGCGGTCGTCCTCCCCCGGGCGGCTTCGGCCAGCGCCTCGGTTTCGGCCAGGCTGACGCCGAGCGGCCACTCGCTCAGCACCTGCTTGCCCGCGGCGAGCGCGGGCTCGATGAGCGCCCGGTGCTCCGGCACCTTCACGGCGACGACGACCAGGTCGACCTCCGGGTGCCGGGCGAGCTCCCCGGCGTCGCCGAAGGTCAGCGGCACGCCGTACTTTTCGCCGGCCACCCGAGCGGACTCGGCGGTGCTGCCGGCGAGCGCGCGGAGTTCGTAGCCGTCCACCGCGGCCAGCGCGGGCACGTGCGCGGTGGCGGCCCAGCCGCCGTTCGCGCTGAGCCCGACGATGCCGACCCGGACCGGTGCCATGAGCGTTCCTTTCGGTTGCCTGCAGAGACTCCGACGTGCCGAGCGTCGTGCTCATTCCCGTATCGGCGCAAGGCGCATCCGGTTACGGCGGCATGACTTCGGTAACACCCGCTCCGGCGGCACGGCGAGGAGCGCGAAGACGACTGACCGATCGGCCCGGCGGCGGGTCGGCCAAGTGGCCGAGGAGCGTCCGGGCGGCGCGGCTCATCGACCGAAGCGGCACCGGCGGCAAGATCCATAACGTCGGTGGCATGACGAACGCACAGCTCACAGCCCTGCAGTACGGCTTCACCGGGTTCCTCGCGCTGTGGGCCGTGGTCCTCGTGCCGCAGCTGATCACCCAGCTCGCCCACCACGGCCGCCTGCGCCTGCGCGGGCTCGCGACCACGGCGGCGGTGCTGCTCTACGGCTGCATGACGCTCGCGGTCGTCTTCCTGCCGCTGCCCGGCCCCGGCACCCGCCGGCTGACGCAGACCGTGCAGCTGCACCCGTTCCAGTGGATCGCCGACATCCACACGGAGCTGCTCAAGCACGGCGGGGAGTGGTTCACGACGCAGACGTTCCAGCAGGCGTGCCTGAACGTGCTGCTGTTCGTCCCGCTCGGGGTGTTCGCGCGGATCCTCTGGCGCCGAGGCCTGACCGGCACCGCGCTGATCGGCTTCGCGGCGTCACTGTTCATCGAGGTCACCCAGCTCACGGCGAACTTCGGCACGGCGCCGTACGTCTACCGCATCTTCGACGTCGACGACCTCATGAACAACACGCTCGGCGCGATGGTCGGCTGGGTGTTCGGGGCGCTGCTGCTGACGCTCCTGCGTTCAACGGTCGACGTGCAGCCGGCCCGGAGCGAGCGGGTCCACCTCGCCGAGACGCGCTAGCCGCGCTTTCCGCTGCAGGGCAGCCCGCTTGGCGGCCCGCCGGTCTTCCAGGACGACGACCAGCGCGGCGACGGCCAGGACCAGCGCGACCAGCCCGAGGACGATCGGAAGCTGCACGAAATCCTCCTCGGTACGGCGCTGTGCGGGAGATCACACAGGTTACGCAGGTCAGTACCGAATCCGCTACCCCACGCAAGCGAGCCGTCCGCGGTGGCCTCCATGTCCCGAGCGTGCCGGAAACTGGACCGGTGAGCACCCGACCCACGAAGGACCAGCTGGCCGCGGCGCACAACGCCACCATCCCCGACGTCATCGCCCCCGACCTCGACGTCCTCTTCTGCGGCATCAACCCCGGCCTCTACTCCGGCGCCCTCGGCCGGCACTTCGCGCGCCCCGGCAACCGCTTCTGGCCCGCCCTCCACGGCGGCGGCTTCACCCCGCGGCTCTACGGGCCCAGCGAGCAGGACGACCTCCTCGACCTCCGTCTCGGCATCACGAACGTCGTCGCCCGGACCACCGCCCGCGCCGACGAGCTCAGCGGCGACGAACTCCGCGAAGGCGGGCGGATCCTCGCCGCCAAAGTCCTCGAGTACCGGCCGCGGTGGCTGGCCGTCGTCGGGATCACCGCCTACCGGACCGCGTTCGGCTTCCCGAAGGCGCGCGTCGGCCGTCAGGAACACCGGATAGGTGACACCCGGGTGTGGGTTCTTCCCAACCCGAGCGGGCTCAACGCGCACTGGACACCGGCCGGGCTGGCGGCCGAGTTCGCCCTGCTTCGGGCCGCATCCGAAAACTGTCGAAATCGTTGAACGGACTGCGGGCCACCCTCAGTAGCGCCGACTGCCCCATCAGGCCCTTTCCCGCCCGGCCGAGCCAGCTCTCCAAGATCTTCTTCTACGGAAAGTTTGCTGTGACCGGCGGATTGGGCCATGAGGGGGATTTGGCGTCATGAGCTGCGCAATCGCGACTCGTACCAAGCAGGAGGAGTCACTTCTGACCGGTCCTGGCAGGGGGACCGGACGACGCCGGGAGGCGTCCCAGGAGCGACGGCGCAGAGACGGAGGCCCGCGATGCACGGCATCGAGCCCACCCGCAGGCCCGCGGGGCCCGCCGGACCAGGCGCGCGCAGCCTCGGCGTGGCGGTCGTCGATCCGGTGCCGATCTTCCGCGACGGTCTCGCCGCGCTCGTGCACCGCAACCAGGGGCTGCACTGGGCCGGGCAGGCCGCCAGCCACCACGCCGCCCTGCAGCTCTGCGAACAGGTCAAACCGGACGTCGTCGTCCTGGACTCGGCGCTCGACCCGAACTGCCACCTGACCAAGCTGCTCAACGCCGGTGACCCGGCGCTGATCCTGGTCACCCTGATCCGTGACACGAATCGCACCCAGCAGTATCTCGCCGCCGCGATCGCCGCGGGCGCGCACGCCATCGTGCCGCGGTCGATCGATTCACGCCGGCTCGCCGAAGCGATCCGGCGAGCGCACAGCGAACGCCGTTACATCGACCCGGCACTGGCCGCCCTGACCGCCCGGCCGAAGCGCACCACCGCCCCGAAAGGCGACCTCGCCCACGACAGCCCGCCGTCGCCACGCGGCGGGATGCCGCTGTCCAGGCGCGAGTACCAAGTCCTCCAGCTGGTCGCCGAAGGGCTCGAAAACTCGGCGATCGCGAAGCTGCTGTTCCTGTCCGTCGAAACCGTCCGGACCCACGTGAAGAGCATCCTGCGCAAGCTTTCCGCCCGGGACCGGACGCACGCCGTGACGATCGCCTTCCGCAGCGGGATCCTCATCGCCCGCCCCGAAGACGGCTACGTCCCGGTGACGGTGGACACAACGGCGATCCCGGGCCACCGCTGACGCTTCTTCCCCAGGAAGAAGACAACATCCGGGTGGATTTCCGATACTCGGAAGTGCGGATCTGCTTGCCCTGGTTACCCACAGGTAATATCCTGAAGTTACCGGCGAGTAAGGCGAACATGTGCCCGGCCGGGGAGCCGAACACATTGGAGTGACGACATGGGCCACTACAAGAGCAACGTCCGAGACCTGGAGTTCAACCTCTTCGAGGTACTCGGCGTGCAGGAGCGCCTGGGCAAGGGTGTGCTCGCCGAATCCGACGAAGAGACCGCCCGCGGGGTGCTGTCCGAGCTGAACAAGCTCGCGACCGGCCCGCTCGCCGCGTCCTTCGCCGACGCCGACCGCAACCCGCCCGTGTACGACCCGAAGACGTTCAGCGTCAAGATCCCCGAGTCCTTCAAGAAGAGCTACCAGCAGCTCCTCGAAGGCGAGTGGTGGCGCCTCGGCCTGACCAACGACCTCGGCGGCTTCGGTCTCCCCCCGACCGTGCAGTGGGCGGCGTCCGAGCTCATCCTCGGCGCCAACGCGCCGCTGTTCATGTACCTGGCGGGCCCCAACTTCGCCATGATCGTGAACAAGAACGGCACCGAAGAGCAGAAGCACTGGGCCCAGATCATGATCGACCGGGCCTGGGGCGCCACCATGGTGCTGACCGAGCCGGACGCCGGCTCCGACGTCGGCGCGGGCCGCACCAAGGCCACCAAGCAGGAGGACGGCTCCTGGCACATCGACGGCGTGAAGCGGTTCATCACCTCCGCCGAGCACGACATGAGCGAAAACATCATGCACCTCGTGCTGGCGCGCCCCGAGGGCCCGGGCATAGAGACGAAGCCGGGCACCAAGGGCCTGTCGCTGTTCCTCGTGCCGAAGTTCCACTTCGACACCAAGACCGGTGAGCTGGGCGAGCGCAACGGCGCCTTCGTCACCAACGTCGAGCACAAGATGGGCATCAAGGCCTCGACGACGTGCGAGCTGACGTTCGGCCAGCACGGCACCCCGGCCAAGGGCTGGCTGCTCGGCGAGGTGCACGACGGCATCGCGCAGATGTTCCAGGTCATCGAGTACGCCCGGATGATGGTCGGCACGAAGGCCATCGCGACGCTGTCGACGGGTTACCTCAACGCGCTCGAGTACGCCAAGGAGCGCGTCCAGGGCGCCGACCTGCCGAACATGCTGAACAAGACCGCCCCGCGCGTCACCATCACGCACCACCCGGACGTCCGCCGCTCGCTGATGCTCCAGAAGGCGTACGCCGAGGGCCTCCGCGCGGTCTACCTGTACACCGCTTCCTTCCAGGACCAGCTGTGGACCGGCGAGGGCGACCAGAAGCTCGCGCACGGCGTCAACGACCTGCTGCTGCCGATCGTCAAGGGCGTCGGCTCCGAGCGCGCCACCGAGCAGCTCGTGCAGTCGCTGCAGACGCTGGGTGGCTCCGGCTTCCTGCAGGACTACCCGATCGAGCAGTACATCCGCGACGCCAAGATCGACTCGCTGTACGAGGGCACCACGGCCATCCAGTCGCTGGACTTCTTCTTCCGGAAGATCGTCCGCGACAAGGGCCAGTCGCTCGCGTACGTGGCCGGCGAGATCACCAAGTTCATCGAGTCCGAGGCGGGCAACGGCCGGCTCAAGAACGAGCGCGCGCTGCTCAAGCAGGCCCTCGAGGACACCCAGGGCATGCTCGGCTCGCTGATCGGCTACCTGACCGCGTCGCAGGGGGACCCGCAGAGCATCAACAAGGTCGGCCAGCACACGGTCCGCCTGCTGATGTCGGTCGGCGACCTGCTCATCGGCTGGCAGCTGCTCAAGCACGCCGAGGTCGCCATCGGCAAGCTCGACGCGGGCGCGTCCGCCAAGGACGTCCCGTTCTACGAGGGCAAGATCGCCGTGGCCTCGTTCTTCTCGAAGCAGGTGCTGCCGGAGCTGACCGCCCGCCGCGCCATCGTGGAGGCCGCCGACAACGCGCTCATGGAGATCGACGAAGCCGCGTTCTGATCAACGCATTCCGCCGAAGGGCCCCTTCCCACCCGGGAAGGGGCCCTTCGCGTTTCGGGGTCGGGATGCCGGGGAATTCCGTCTGCGAGTTCGCGGGACCGAGTGGCCGGACCGCGATCACCGAGAGGAGAAAGTGATGACTGTCGCCGGCATCATCAGCGCCATCATCGTCGGGCTGATCATCGGCGTTCTGGGCCGGCTGGTCGCTCCCGGCAAGCAGAACATCCCGATCTGGCTGACCATCGTGATCGGTATCATCGCCGCCTTCATCGGTACGGCCATCGCCCGTGGGCTGGGCTACGCCGACACGAACGGCATCGACTGGCTGGAGATCCTCACCCAGGTCGTCCTGGCCGCGATCGGCGTGAGCATCGCCGCCGGTGCCTACGGCCGTCGTGGGGTAACCAGGTAACGCTTTCGGCTTTCGGCCCGGCCGGTACACCTTCGGGTGAACCGGCCGGGCTTTTCCGTGGCTACCGCCGGGCCGACGCGCGGGCGAGCGCGACGGCGAACCCGACGCCCACCAGCAGCAGGACCGCGGCCCACGTCATCGTCGTGGTGATGGCGTGCGCGGACGACCCCGCGGCGAGCGTCAGGAAGAGGCTCCCGAACGTCGCCACGCCGACCACCTGGCCCAGCTGCAACGTCGTCGTGAGCAGGCCGCTGGCGTCCGCCGCGCTTTCGAGCGGGACGTGGGTCAGCGCGTGCGCCATCAGCGACCCGAACGCCAGGCCCATGGAGAGGCCGAACAGCAGGAGCGCGGCGAAGAACAGCGCGCCGCCCTTTCCGCCGTCCTTCAGGCTGAAGCCCAGCAACGCGTAGGCGGCCGCGGAACCCGCGTAGCCGCACGGTGTCAGTGCCGCGTGGACGCGTTCGGGCAGCTTGTGCCAGAAGAATCCGCAGATGCCGAAGACCACACCACCGGGCGCCATGGTGAGGCCGGCCGCCAGGGCCGTCTCTCCGAGGCCGGCCTGCAGGTGCAAGGCCACGCAGAACAGGAACCCGCCGTAGGACGCCACGCCGGTGGCCAGCGCGGCCAGTCCCGGTGCGACCCCGCGGATCTTGAGGACGCCGAGGTTGACGAGCGGGTCGCGCACCCGGCGTTCCACGACCACGAACAGCACCGCCAGCAGGGCGCCCGCCGCGAGCGAGAGGAACGTCCACACCGGCCAGCCGGTTTCGTGCCCGAGCACCAGCGGCAGGACGAGGAGCACCACCGCGGGCACGGCGAGGGCGAGGCCGGCGAGGTCGAGCCGGCGGCCCGCTTTCGCCGCGCCGCCGGGCACCAGGCGCACGGCGAGTGCGGCGACGAGTACCCCGATCGGCGCGTTCACCAGGAAGATGGGCCGCCAGCCGGCGCCGAAGAGGTCGGCGCCGACGAGCACCCCGCCGAGCACCTGGCCGGACACGAACGCGACCGAGATGACGGCGGTGTACGCGCTGAGGGCCTTGGCCCGCGCGGGGCCGCTGAACTGCGCCTGGATGACGCTGATGACCTGCGGCATCATCAGCGCCGCGCCGGCGCCCTGGGCGATCCGCGCGACGATCAGCGTCACCGGGTCCGGCGCGAACCCGCAGAGCAGCGAACAGACGGTGAAGGCGACGACGCCGGTGACGAACAGCCGTCGCCGCCCGAACAGCTCGCCGAGGCGGGCGCCGGTGATCAGGAGCATCGCGTAACCCACGGTGTAGCCGGAAACGACGAGCTGCAGCGCGGCGCCGGACGCGTGCAGGTCGGTGCGGATGTCGGTCATGGCGACGTTCACGACGGTGACGTCGAGCAGCGCCATGAACTGGCCGAGCAGCAGGACGGCCAGCATGAACCACGGCCGCGCGGCCCGGTCCGGGATGGCCGGGGCTTCGGTGGTCAGAGTCATGGCTCTGACCTTGGGGTTCTTCGGATCCGGGCGGAGAGAGCCTGCTGATGCTGGTACCGGCAGCACCCGCTTCGCCGAAAATTGTCGTACCCCTCCGGCACCATGTCCGGTATGACGTCAACGCAGGTCCACGCCGGCCGCCGGGAGGAACTCGGCCAGTTCCTCAAGGCGTGCCGGGCACGGATCGGCCCGGAGGAGGTCGGGCTGCCGCCCGGCGTACGCCGCCGCACCAGCGGGTTGCGGCGGGAGGAGGTCGCGCTGCTCGCCGGCGTCGGCGTCACCTGGTACACGTGGCTCGAGCAGGGGCGGCCGATCAACGCGAGCTCGCAGGTGCTCGACGCGGTGGCCCGCACGCTGCGAATGGATCACCCCGAGCGGGAGCACCTGTACCGGCTGGCGGAGCTGACGCCGTCGCGGCTGCCGTCGTCGGTCGAGGTCGTGCCGGACGCGGTGCGCGAGGTGCTGCGCGCGCTCGACCCGCTGCCGGCCACGGTGATCAACGGCCGGTTCGACATCCTCGCGTCGAACGCGGCGCAGGAGGAGCTGTTCTGGGAGTGGCACAGCCTGCCGTGCCTGCACAAGAACTTGCTGTGGTGCTGCGTGACCGAGCCGAACGCGCGGCGGATGCTGCTGAACTACGACGAGGAGGTCCCGCACATGGTCGCGCGGATGCGGGCCGAGTACGGCAGGCACGTCGGTGACCCGTCGTGGGACGAGGACATCCGGCGGCTGTCGGAGCTGAGCGCCGAGTTCGCGGAGCTGTGGGCGCGGCACGAGGTCGCGGAACCGCGGCCGCGGTTGCGGGAGTTCCAGCACCCGCGGGCGGGCCGGATGCGCCTCCGGCTGACCGAGCTGGCCGTGTCGGAGGCGCCGGGCCTGCGGATCCAGGTGTCCACTCCGGACGACGCGTCGACGTGGGCGTTGCTGCCGTTGACCCGGAGGTCGTCATGACGTCAGTGGAGTTGAGCGATCAGGGGCTGACGTCCGTGCCGCCGATCCCACCCGATGTCACGCAGCTCGATCTGTACAAGAACGCGATCGCGGAGGTGCCCGCGTCGCTGTGGTCGCTGACGTCGTTGCGCGTGCTGAACCTGGCGGCGAACCGGATTTCCGTGCTGCCGCCGGGGATTTCGGCGCTAACGTCGTTGCACACGCTCGACCTGGCGCACAACCGGTTCGAGTCGTTGCCCGGCGAGCTGGGTGAGCTGGCCGGGCTCACCGAGTACCTGTACGTCAGCGACAACCGGCTGACGAAGTTCCCGGACGCCTGGTGCAGGCTGGGGAAGCTGCGGTACCTGGGGTGCACGGACAACCGGCTCACGTCGTTGCCGTCGGACCTCTCGGGGTTCGCGGCGCTGCGCGAGCTCCGGCTGTACCGCAACGAGCTGGCCGCGCTGCCCGAGTCGATCGGCGCGCTGGGTGCCTTGCGGGAGCTGCATCTGCGCGGCAACCGGCTCACTTCGCTGCCGTCGTCGATCGGCTTGCTGAGTGAGCTGCGTCAGCTGGACCTGCGGGAGAACGCGCTGACGACGTTGCCGGCGTCGCTCGCCCGGCTGTCCAAATTGGACAAGCTGGATCTGCGGTGGAACAAGCAGCTGCGGGAGCCGGCGTGGCTGCGCGACTTCGAGGAGGCGGGGTGCATGGTCCTTCGCTGACAACTCAACAAAGGATGGTCGGACGCGGGCCGTAGGTGGCCGTGTGCGACGTCCGCCGGAGCTCGGTGCCGCTCGCGAGGTCGTAGAGCACGCGCGTGTCGGTGACGCTGAAGCCGGACGAGCCGATCGACGGCTGGCAGGCAGCCGCCCCACCGGAGCCGAACTGGATGGGCGGCGGGTCGCCGGGGGTCTGCGCGCCGGTCTGGCCCTCGACGCGGAAGTGCCGGGTGCCCCAGATCCGGACGGTCACCGAGCCGCCGGAGACGGTGGCTTGGACGGCGATGCCGGTCGTCGCGTCGTTGGTGAGCTTGAGCTCGACGGGGCTGCCGTCGGCGTTGACGGCCTTGGCGTCGCGCCCGACGGGGTAGCGGTCGAGGTAGTGGTCGTGCTCGAG
The DNA here is from genome assembly GCF_053601215.1 of Amycolatopsis sp. NPDC004772. Lineage (NCBI taxonomy): Bacteria > Bacillati > Actinomycetota > Actinomycetes > Pseudonocardiales > Pseudonocardiaceae > Amycolatopsis > Amycolatopsis sp. NPDC004772. Next base: position 14,537 of record NZ_JBSGBK010000047.1, on the reverse strand, counting down.
GTGGCCGGCGTCGGTCAGGCCGGCGAGGTAGGCGGCGTTGTACAACGTGGACGCCAGCTGGGAGACACCGCCGCCGACCACGTCCGGGCCGGTGCCGTCCTCGTCGGCCGGAGCGGGCACGTAGCCGGCGTCCGCGGTGCGCGGGCCGGAGCGGCCGCCGAGGCTGAACGTCTCGCCGGGCTTGACGATCGTGCCGGACACGCGCGCGGCGAGCGTCCGGTTGTTCGTCTCGGCCGGGCCGGCCAGGCCGCCGGTGGTGAACTCGCCGATGACCTCCTTGATGCCGAGCGCGCTGGCGGCGTCGGTGGTCACGCTGGGCGTCGACGCGCTGTAGACGACGGGCAGGTCTCGGCCGTCGGGCTTCTTCAGCACGTCGATGAGGGGAAGGAAGGTCTTCTCCCAGTCCACCTTGCGGGCGTCCTCGGAGGGTTCGACGGTCGGCTGGTCGCCGGTGAAGACGATCTGCGCGTCCTTGCCGTCGGTCTCGGTGCCGGCGAGCGGGTCCTTGAGCGCGGCCTGCAGCTTGCCCTGGTCGATGCGCACCTCGACGGCCCCGCCTTCGACGGCGGCGAACTGGAACGACGACGCGATGGTGGCGGGCTTGAGCGGAACGTCCTTGCCCTCGCCGTGCACGACGACGGGCTTTGCCACGGCCGGGACAACGATCTGCTGACAGGCGGCCTGCACCCCGGCGGCCGTCGCGCGCACGGGCGTGATGGCCATGGTGAGCGTGACCCCGCCGCGGTCGAGCCAGTGGTCGGTGACGGTGTGCACGGCCCCGGCCAGATCGGTGAGCTGCTGGCCCTGCCGCGGCAGGATGGGGTGGGCGCTGACCCCGCCGTCGCTGCCGGCGATGGGCGTGAACCCGACCGAGCCTTCGGTGGCGGGGTGGTTCAGCTTGCCCTCGGCCAGCTCCCGAACGGCCTCGGCGATCCGGTTCTGGTCGGTGCGCGTGGCGACCCCGACCTCGCGGCTGGTGAAGAAGGACATGATCCGCGTGATCGGACTCAGCGGCTGGTGCCCGGCGAGCCCGAGGGTGTTCGGCCAGTCGAGCCCCAGCCCGGACTGCGAGGGCACGAGTTCGCCTCGAACATCCCCGCCGTGCACGACGACGGGCCGAATCAGCCGAGGTTCGAGCTCCTTCCGCAGCTTGGCCTCGGCCTCGGCATGGCTGAGCCCGCCAACATCGATCCCGGCCACGGTGACCCCACGCGGCACATCCCCGGCACTGACGGCGAGATCGATGGCGTAGAGGATGACGAAGAGCCCTAAGGCGAGCCCGATGGTCATCATGGTCCGGGCAACGCCCTTGCGCAGCTTCCGGGCGGGAGTATCGGGAACCGGCGGTGGCGTGGGGGTTTCGAGGAGCTCGCCGAGCAAATCATCGGAGAAGAGATCGGTCCCGCCGTTGTCCGGTGCCGGTGCCGGAACAACAGGCGGCCATGCAGGAACGACTTCGGTCACGGCCGCAGGCGATTTGACGGCGGTCGGCACCTCGGCGGCGGTGGGCCATCCGGGCGCCATCGTGGTGGTCGCCTGGACGGGTAGCTCGGCCGCCAAGGGCGACCCCGGCACGGCGCCCGCAACGAGCACCGCAGGCACCTCGGCGGAGGCCCCCTCGGCCACGGCAGCATCGGGCGGCGCAGGCGCCCCAGTCTCACCGGCGCCAGCCGGTGAATCGGCGGCCGCGGTCAGCGCCTCAGCCGCGGCTTCGTCCGTCGCAGGTCCCTCGACCATCGCAGCGCGGCGCGGCTCGCCAGGCGCTCCGGCCGCAACGCCATCGGCCACCGCACGCAACTCAGCCGCGGCCAGCGGCTCAGCGGCCTCCGGTTCCGGCTCGGCCGCAGCCGGCGACTCAGCCGCCTCCGGTTCCGGCTCGGCCGCAGCCGGCGACTCAGCGGCCGCAGGCCGCCCGGCGGCCGGCAGCTCACCAGGCGCAGGCGCCGGCTCGGCCGCGGTCGGCGCGGCGTCGCTCGCGGGCGGCTCGGCGAGGCCCGGCTCGGCAGCCGTGGCCGGAGACTCCGCAGTCGCCCCCTCGGTGGCGAGCTCGCGGACCTCCGCGCCCTCGCTTACCTCTTCGTCTGCCACGCGCCTGCCTTTCGCGGGACCCGACCTACAGGTAGAGCCCCGTCCCGTGCTCGGTGCGCTCGGTCGCCACCGCGTGGATGTCGCGTTCGCGCATCACCAGGTGCCCCTCGCCCTGGATCTCGACCTCGAGCTGGTCCTCCGGGTTGAAGAGCACGCGGTCACCGGTCTTGACGTTTCGCACGCTGTTGCCTACGCCCAGTACATCACCCCACGCCAGGCGGCGCGCGACCTGCGCCGTCGCGGGGATCACGATGCCGCCGCTGCTGCGGCGCTCTCCCTCTTCCGGCGACAGCCGCACGAGTACCCGGTCGTGCAGCATCTGGATTTCGAGTTTCGGCCCGTCAGACACGGCCTGCATGTTACCCGCCGGTCGCGGGTTCACCGGCCATGACCAGGCTCAATTCGCTGACCCCGCCGTCCTCGATGCGGACCGGGACGCCCCAATCCTGGCGAGTGATCCGGCACGCGGGGTGCTCACCGCCGTCGTCGCAGCTCGCGGCCTGGGCCACGACCTGCAGCACGCCCTCCGTGACGCCGGGGGCCAGGCGGATCTTGCGATTCAGATCCGTCCCCGTCCCGCCGCCGTCGGCCAGCAGGGTCGGCGGGGACGCGCTGATCTCCAGCCGCGTCGACGGGCCGAAGCGGTCGTCCAGCTTCTCGCCGGGCGGGGCCGTGAACAGCACCGAAAAGTCGATCTCGCCCGGGGCGAGCACCGTCGGCGGGCGGCGGACCGCGTGCGCGTCACCGGTGACGACCGTCGGCTCGGCGGCCGGCAGCGGACCGAGGCGGTTGCCCGCGGACTCGACGACCAGCAGCTCGCCGTCGTGCAGCAGCAGGCCCTGAGGCTCGGCGAGCCCGGTGGCGATCGTGGTCACCTCGCGGGTGAAGACGTCGAAGCGGCGGACCGCGCCGTTGTAGGTGTCGGCGATCGCGATCTTGTCGCCGGGCAGCACCGCCAAGCCCAGCGGGTGCTGGAGCAGCGCCTTGTCGGCCGGGCCGTCGGTGTGACCGAAGGAGAACAGGTCGACGCCGATCGCCGTCTGCACGGTGAACGTCTCGCCGTCGGGCTCGATCCAGCGCAGCGCCGACGTCTCCGCGTCGACGAGCCACAGCTTGTCGCCGTCCACGGCCAGGCCCGACGTCTGCGCGAAGAACGCTTCGCTGACGTCGCCGTCGCGAAGGCCTTCGACGGTCGTGCCGGCGAAGCGGCGGATCGTGCCGCCGACCGGGTCGAACACGCTCAGCGTGTGGTTGCCCGCCATGGCGACGACCACCCCGCCGGCCGGGCCCCACCAGGCGATGTCCCATGGGCTGGTGAGGTCGACCGTGACGGCTTTGCCCGAGTCCGGCCCGCTGCGCCACTGCGCGCCGGTGCCGGCGACCGTCGTCACTTCGCCGGTGATCAAGTCGAGCCCGCGCAGCCGGTGGCCGGCCGTGTCCGCGACGACGGCGTGGTAGCCGACGCGCTCGGCGATGTCGTACGGCAGGAGCGCGATGCCCGACGGCTCGGTGAAGGTCGCGATGTCGAACGGCCCGTCCTGGCCTCCGCGGGCCCCGCTGCCGAAGCGGCGGATGACGGTCTCGCCGTCCGAAGCGAACTCGACGATCGCGTGGTGCCCGGTGTCGGCGACCAGGACGCGCCCTTCGGCGGTGGCGACGGCCTTGCTCGGGAACCGCAGCTCGCCGGATTGCTCCTCGACCGGCACGTACGGGCTGCCGCCGCGCCGCAGCGTCCCCTTGGCTTCGTGCTTCGTCACGAGGTCCGCGATGACGCGGCGAAGCGCCTCTTCGTGCCCTTCGCCCGCGGCGACGTGTACGACGTACCCCTCGGGGTCGACGACGACGAGCGTCGGCCAGGCGCGGACCGCGTACTGCGACCACAGCTCCATCTTGGGGTCGTTGACCACCGGGTGGTGCACGTCGTAGCGCCGGACCGCGGCTTCGATCGAGGCGCGCTCGCCCTCGTGCAGGAACTTCGGCGAGTGGACACCGATGGTGACCAGCACGTCCGCGAACTCGGCCTCCAGCGGGCGCAGTTCATCCAGCACGTGGAGGCAGTTGATGCAGCCGCTGGTCCAGAAGTCCAGCAGGACGATGCGCCCGCGCAGCTCGGCGAGGGTGAGGGGGCGGTCGCCGGTGTTCAGCCAGACGTCGCCGCGCAGCTCGGGGGCACGCACGCGGCTTTGCGGTCGTGGAGAAGTCACGGCATGAGTGAACTACACGCGCTCACGCTCTGTTCCGCGATCCGCTCCGATGAGAGAACAAACTCACCCGGCCGTGGGTCCCCAGGTCGGCACAAAAAAGGACGCGCGGGCAGGTGAGCCGCCGCTTAGGCTCGGGTCATGACCCCCGTCCAGCCGGCCGGCGCCCTCACTCCGGAGGAGGCGCGGCACCTGCAGGAGAACCTCCGGGAACCCGTGCGTCCCGGACTGAGCGAAACCGAGCTCGACGACGTCGAGCGCCGGTTCGGCTTCCGCTTCGCCGAGGACCACCGGACGTTCCTGTCCGCGGGCGTCCCGATCGGCGACCGCTGGCCCGACTGGCGCTGCGGCAACGCCGAGCAGCTGCGCAAACGTTTGGCGTGGCCGGTCGACGGCGTGCTGTACGACGTCGAGCACAACGGTTTCTGGCTGCCGGACTGGGGCACGCGCCCGGTCGGCCCCGAGGACGCGGTCCGCGAGGCCCGCCGGCGGCTGGCCGACGTCCCGCAGCTGGTGCCGGTGTGCGGGCACCGCTACCTGCCCGGCGTGCCGGGCACGGTGGGATACCCGGTGCTGTCGGTGTACCAGACGGACATCATCGTTTACGGCTCCGACCTGCGCGATTACCTGCACCGCGAGTTCGCGACGGGCGGCATCAGCACGGCCCCACCGGACGGCCCGCGCTACATCCCGTTCTGGTCCCGCTTCATCGACTAGCTTCGGCGGCCCACTTCAGCCGGGCGAGGGTGGTGGCGATGTTGGCGGTGTTGGCCTGCTCGCGATCCCAGACCCCGGTGACGGTCGAGGTCGCCACCTTGAACCAAGCCGGCCGCCGCTCCCACATGCTTTCGACAACGACGCAGCCATCGCGGGAGGGCTCGAAGTCGTACTGCCAGCGCGCGACGGGCAGCCCGGCCACGGAGGTGACCTCGAAGCCGAACCGGCGCCCGGGATCGGCGTCGGTGATGGTGGAGAGGGTGCTCCACCGCCGGAAGCCGCGCTGGTTGCGGCCGCGGAACTTCGCGCCGACGGCGGGCCCGTCGGCCTCACCGACCCACCGGTGCCCGGCGTACTCCTCGGCGAGGCCGGCGAGCTGCCCGGGGTCGCTGACCAGGGAGTAGACGGCCTCGGGAGCCGCATCGATGTCGATCCGGCCGGTGGCGTTCGGTGCGTTCAAGGAGACCTCCACACTGAGGGGACATACCGAGGGTATGTCAGAGACCAGCGTTAGGTAAATAAGCCTTCGGATGACCGGCCGGGTCAAGTACTCCACCTGCAGGCGGACGCCCAGGCCGGCAACCCACCCAGGCCTGCCCCGCCACCCCGATCCGAAGCGGCCGCAGAACTTTGCTCGGCTTACCGAGATCACCGACCGTCAGAACCGGGCTGTGGATGACGGCAGGGTGATGTGGACAGCCGGGGCCGAAAACGCTGTTACGGCCGGACTTGTCGGAGCCCGCCGATAGACTGGATCTGGGGACGCCCCCCGGAGAGGGCGGGGGCTGGTTTTGGGGTCTGGTGGCCCGGGGGCTCAGTTGTCCCGGCGCAGCATGCGGCTCACGCCGGCCGCGACGGTGGTGGCCAGGATCCAGCCGGACGCGGTGAAGCCTGCCGCTACCCAGTTGTCCGGGCCGTGCATGTACCACCTGGACTTGTTGCCGAAGTCGACGATCGGGACCAGCAGGTCCGCCGTGTAGATCACCGGGTTCCACTGCAGGCCCGTGTCCTGCTGGTTCACCACGCAGCGCTCGCCGTTGGCCACTACCCGGCCCGACTTGTCGTGGATGCAGTCGTCCGTGCCCAAGCCGAACCACAGGCTGCCCAGTACCAGCAGCGTGAGCAGCCAGCCGAGCGCTCGGACCGGGCGGTAGCCGTAGCCGACCATCGAACGCTGGAGCCAGCTCCACAGCCGCACGCCGGGGCCGAAGAACTTGAAGCCTCGCGCCAATGCTTCGTAGCGGAACTGCTGCTTGCGCAACGCCACCGTCGACGCGTGCTCTTCGTTTCCCGCCGCGCGCAGCATGTGCGCGAGCTGGTCGTACGGCCCCGGGCGGTAGCCGCGCATTGCGCTGCGCAGGAGCTCGATGCGCTCGTCCAGGGCCTTGTCGTCGTCGAGGGGGATTCCCTTCTTCAACGCGTCGTAGCGGAAATCTTCCAGCTCGATGCCGTCGGACGCCGCCCAGAACTGGTTGTTGTCGCTCAATGTTCCGCAGTGGGCTCGCCTCAGCACCACGCGGCCGGCCGGTGGGGAACTCGGCGTCAGGATGAACTCGTCCGAGGCGACGTCGCCCGCGTCCAGGGCCACGCCGAACGGGGGCAGCGACCCGAGCTGGGAACCGCGCAGGTCCACGCGGCGGGCGACCTGGGCGCCGTCGAGGTTGACTCCTCCTTCGGCCACGAACGGGCGGCCGTTGTTGTCCCGGAGCGTCAGATCGCGGCCGACGCGGCCCGTGCGGACGTCGAGTGAATAACTGCTGGTCGCGCGGCGGCCCGGGTCCGTCAACCGGGTGCCCGCCAGGTTGATCGAGCCGCCGACGTCCACACCCTGCAGGCGCAGCGTGCCGTGGATGGTGGCGTCGGTGAGCTGGAAGTTGCCCGCGATCTTGGACCGCCGGGCCGAGAACACGTCCCGGCCGGGGTGGCGGAACATCGAGTTCCAGGCCAGGAAGTTGCCGCCGACGGTGACGTCGGCCAGGCGCAGCTGGCCGGTCGGCACGCGCAGGCTCGTCGCCTCGATGTCGCCGCCGATCTCGGTGCCGTCCAGGTGCAGCGCGCGGTCGTAGTACGGGACCGTCTTGCCGCGCTCGACGCGGATCTCGGCGCCGGCCAGGCGCAGCGAGCCGCCGACGCGGGCGTTGACCATGCGCAGCGTGCCCAGCGCCTGCAGGCCGTCGGACAGCTCGACGTTGCCGTCGACGCGCATCCGGTCGGCGACCAGCGCCGGCCGCGGGTCGATGTACGGGTCGTTGGACTTCCACGCGTCGACCGCGATCGGGCCGTGCTGGGACACCGTCAGCTTGGCTTCGCGCAGCGAGATGTCGCTGTCCACGGTGGCGCTCGGCAGGTACATGATCCCGGTGGCGGAGAAGCGTTTCCGCTGGCTGGCGGGCCCGTAGTTGTCGACTTCGCACAGCAGGCTGCCGCCGATGTGCAGGCCGTTGCCGTTGAGCGCGAAGCCGTCCGGGTTGTTCAGCGTGGCGCCGGAAAAGTTGACGTTACCGCCGGTCCGGACGCCGGGGAGCCGGACTTCGCCGTTCGCGACCATCCGGTAGGCCAGCAACGCGCCGGTCAGCACCAGCCGGTCGGCCTGGATCGCCTTGCCGTGCGGGTGCGAAATCACCGTGCGGGTGAGCACCATCGAGCCTTCGATCACCGCGTCGGTCAGGTTGACCGCGGCGTTCGGCATGCCGCGTTCGCGGTCGTCGCCGCGCTGGACGGTCGTCTCTTCGATCTCCCGCCGGTCGCCGTCGACCTGGACGACGCTGCGAATGAGGCGGACGTCGTTGCGGCTGCGCATGTTGCGGGCCTTGAGCCCGGGCAGCCAGCACTTGCGGAACACGAGCCCGAGCAGGTTGGCCTCGCGCACGTCCGGCGGCTGCTCGAACCGGCAGCGCTCGAACCGGAACAGGTACTTCAGGTCCGCGGCCCGCAGGTCCAGCGTCCCGGTGATGTAGGCGTCCTCGACGTAGACGATCGGGGCGTTGGTGGCCTGACGCCGCCAGCGCATCAAGCCCGCGTTGCCGGGTTTCAGCAGCTCGGAGGCCTTCACCTCGTAGCGGCGGTCGGGGATGCCCGCGAACGGGTCGAGAGGGGGCAGCGCGCTTTCGGTCGACAAAAGTCCCCGCCCCCTCCCTCACCCGCCTTCAAACTAGCGAATCCGAACGGGTTTCGTCAGGCGTTCGGGTTGAGCACCCGGGCGAGGAACGCCTTCGTCCGCTCCTCGCGCGGCTCCCCGATGACCTGGTCGGGCGGCCCTTCTTCGACGACGACCCCGCCGTCCATGAACAGCACCTTGTCCGCCACCTCGCGCGCGAACTGCATCTCGTGGGTGACGACGACCATGGTCATGCCGTCCTTGGCGAGCTGCTTCATCACGCCCAGCACGTCGCCGACGAGCTCCGGATCCAGCGCGGACGTCGGCTCGTCGAACAGCATCAGCTTCGGCTGCATCGCCAGCGCCCGGGCGATCGCGACCCGCTGCTGCTGCCCGCCGGACAGCTGCGCCGGGTAGTTCTTCGCCTTGTCGGCGAGGCCGACGCGCTCGAGCAGCTCGAGCGCACGCTGCCGGACCTGGGCCTTCGGCTCGCGCCGGACCTGGATCGGCGCCTCCATGATGTTCTCGAGCGCCGTCATGTGCGGGAAGAGGTTGAAGCGCTGGAACACCATGCCGATGTCCTTGCGCTGCAACGCGACCTCCTTCTCGCGCAGCTCGTGCAACTTGTCGCCACGCTGCTGGTAGCCGACCAGCACGCCGTCGACGTAGAGCCGGCCGGCGTCGATCTTCTCGAGGTGGTTGATGCAGCGCAGCAGCGTCGACTTGCCCGAGCCGGACGGCCCGATCAGGCAGAGCACCTCACGCTCGTGCACTTCGAGGTCGATGCCCTTGAGGACGTCGACGCTGCCGAAGCTCTTGCAGATCCGCTGCGCGGACACCACGGGCGTCATGTGACGTTCCCTCCACCCCGGCTGAACATCCTCGACGCCCAGCCCTGCCGCTGGACCACGTCCCGCGAGGTCCCGCGCGCGAAGCGCTTCTCGATCTGGATCTGCACCAGCGTCAGCACCGACGTCATGAACAGGTACCAGGCGGCCGCCGTGATCAGCAGCGGCACCGTCTTGTAGTTCTGCGAGTAGATGGTCTGCACCGCGACCATCAGCTCGAAGTACCCGATGGCCACGACCAGTGACGTCGTCTTCAGCATCGAGATCGTCTCGTTGCCGGTCGGCGGGATGATCACCCGCATCGCCTGCGGCAGGATGATCCGCCGCAGTGTCTTCGTCCGGCTCATGCCGAGCGCGCTCGCCGCCTCCAGCTGGCCGGAGTCGACCGACTGGATGCCGCCGCGCACGATCTCCGCCATGTACGCGGCTTCGTTGAGCCCGAGGCCGAGCAGCGACGCGGTGAACTGGGTGATCAGCTGGTTGGTGTCCCAGCTGACGAACTCCGGCCCGAACGGGATGCCCAGGCCGAGGCGCGGGTAGGCCAGCGCCAGGAAGTTCCAGATCACCAGCTGCGTGATCAGCGGCGTGCCGCGGAACAGCCAGATGTAGATGGCCGCCGCCCCCGAGGTCAGCGGGTTCGGGGACAGCCGCATCACGGCCAGCAGGATGCCGCCGACGATCCCGATCAGCATCGAGATCACGGTCAGGATCAGGGTGTTCTGCAAGCCCCGCAGCACCCGGTCGTCGAAGAGGTAGTCCCCGACGACCGGCCACTGCAGCGCGTCGTTCGTGATCACGCTGCGGATCACGATGAACGCCAGGAAGAGGATGATCACCCCGGCCACCCAGCGCCCGTAGTGGCGCACCGGGACGGCCTTGATGGGCTCGGCTTCGATCGGCGCCTCGCCGGGAGGCGCTTCGGAGGAACTCACGAACTACGTCCTATCTCAGGAAGCCGGGTTGATCTCCGACTTGGTGACCGCGCCGGCGGCGTTGAGACCCCACTTGTCCAGGATCTTCTTGTACGCGCCGCTGTCGATCAGCTTCTGGATCGCACCCTGGACGGCCTTGCCGTAGTCACCGCTGTTCTTCGGCAGCACGATGCCGTACGGCGCCGTGTCGTACGGCGCGCCGACCGACTCGAGCTGGCCGTTGGTCTGCTTCACCGCGTAGTCGATGACCGGGGAGTCGGCCAGCTCGCCCTGCACGCGCTTGGCGGTGAGGGCCAGGTTGACGTCGGTCTGGGCCTGCAGCTGCGTGACCTCGATGGCGGGCTTGCCCGCGCCGGTGCAGGCGGCGTTCTTCTTGTCGAGGTCCTCGACCTGCGTGGTGCCCTTCTGGACGGCGACCTTCTTGCCGCACAGGTCGTCGGCCTTCAGGCCGTCCGGGTTGCCCTTCAGCACGGCCAGCGAGGTGCCCGCGCTGTAGTAGGAGATCATGTCGACCGACTGCAGCCGCTCGGCGTTGATGCTGAACGACGACATCGCCAGCTCGTACTTCTTGGCGCCGATGCCGGGGATGATGCCGTCGAAGGCGGCGTTCTGGAAGTCCATCTGGACGCCGAGCACCTGGCCGATGGCGGTGCCGAGGTCGACGTCGAAGCCGGCCGGCTTGCCGTTGTCGACGAACTCGTTCGGCGGGTAGCTCTGGTCCTGGCCGACCACGATCTTGCCGTCGGCCTTGATGTCGGCGGGCACCATGGCGGCCAGCGCGTCGTCCTTGGCGACCGCACCCGCGTCACCCGTTCCGGTGCCCGCGGCAGGAGCAGAGCTGCTGCTGCCGACGTCGCCCGCGCCGCTCCCTCCCGCGCCGCACGCCACGGTCAAGCCGACCAGGGCGAACGCAGGCAGCAGGGCGATCGCCTTGAGCTGGGTTCCTCGGGCCACGTCGTCACTCCTCGTAGTTCTCAGGTTCTGAGAGCACGCATATTGCCACTCATCCATACCAAAGCACAGCACCGTGAAGTTACGGCGATGTTTAGACCGTCGCTCGTCGTACCGCCGGGTATCGCGTCCGACCCGGGGAGTGAGTAAGGATGTCGACCATGAACGCCACCCCGCCGCGGCTGCCCCCCTCCGGTCGACGCGCGAGGAAGGCGGCAACCAGCCGGATCACCCGTCCGGGAGACCGGTTCGAGGGCTACCTCTCGCCGGAACGGCCGCACGCGGGCGCCTACGACGAGATGTTCGCCGCCGACGGCACGGTCCGCGGCCCGTACCGGGCGCTGTACGAGTCGATCGCCGCCCTCGACGCGCACGACCTGCAGTCCCGCTCCCAGGCCCTCGACCGGGCGATGGTCGACCAGGGCATCACGTTCTCGCTGTCCGGGCAGGAGCGGCCGTTCCCGCTGGACCTGGTGCCGCGGGTGATCCAGGCCGCCGAGTGGACGAAGCTCGAGCGCGGGGTCGCCCAGCGCGTCCGCGCGCTCGAAGCGTTCCTCGCCGACGTCTACGGCGACCGGCAGATCCTGCGCGACGGCGTGCTGCCGCGGCGGCTGATCACCTCGTGCGAGCACTTCCACCGGGAGGCCTTCGGCATCACCCCGCCGAACGGCGTGCGCATCCACGTGTCCGGAGTGGACCTGGTCCGCGACGAAGAGGGCACGTTCCGGGTGCTGGAGGACAACCTCCGCAACCCGTCCGGGGTGTCGTACGTGATGGAGAACCGGCGCACGATGGCCCGGGTCTTCCCGGACCTGTTCGCCCAGCACCGGGTGCGACCGGTCGGCGACTACGCGTCGCACCTGCTCCGGGCGTTGCGCGCGGCGGCCGCGGCGAACGTCGCCGACCCGACGGTCGTCGTGCTCACCCCCGGCGTGCACAACTCGGCGTACTTCGAGCACTCGCTGCTGGCCCGGCTGATGGGCGTCGAGCTCGTCGAGGGCCGGGACATGTTCTGCCGCGACAACGTCGTCTACCTGCGGACCACCGAGGGCGAGCGCCAGGTCGACGTCATCTACCGGCGGATCGACGACGAGTTCCTCGATCCGGTGCACTACCGCCCGGACTCGGTCCTCGGCATCGCCGGCGTCCAGAACGCGGCGCGCGCGGGCAACGTCGTGGTGGCGAACGCGATCGGCAACGGCGTCGGCGACGACAAGCTCGTCTACACCTACGTGCCGGAGATGGTGAAGTACTACCTCAACGAGAAGCCGCTGCTGCCCAACGTGGACACCTTCCGCTGCTGGCTGCCGGACGAGTTCGACCACGTCATGGCGCACCTGGACGAACTGGTCGTCAAGCCGGTCGAAGGCTCGGGCGGGTACGGGATCGTGTTCGGGCCGGAGGCGTCCAAGAAGGACCTCGACACGCTGCGGCGGAAGGTGCGGGCGAACCGGCGCGGCTGGATCGCGCAGCCGGTGGTCCAGCTCTCGACCGTGCCGGCCAAGGTGGACGACCGGCTCGCGCCGCGGCACGTCGACCTGCGGCCCTTCGCCGTCAACGACGGCAAGGAGATCTTCGTCCTCCCCGGCGGCCTGACCCGGGTGGCGCTGCCGGAGGGCAGCCTGGTCGTCAACTCCTCGCAGGGCGGCGGCTCGAAGGACACCTGGGTGCTCGCGTCCCGGGCGTCGACGGCCGAGCGTGAGCTGGAGCAACCCGCGCTCGGCGCCATGTCCACTGTGGACGGCATGGCCGCCGAGCAGGGGCCGGAGCTGACGACGTCCCAGCAGCAGCAACAGCAACAGCAGAGCTAGGGAGGCCGCATGCTGGCACGCAACGCGGAGTCGTTGTACTGGATCGGCCGGTACGTCGAACGCGCCGACGACACCTCCCGCATCCTCAACGTCTCGGTCCACCAGCTGCTCGAAGACGCGACCGTCGACCCGGACCACGCGAGCCGCCAGCTCCTGGCCGTCCTCGGCATCGACCCGGCGGGCACGGAGTCCCTCGACGTGTGGAAGCTGACCGAGCTGGTCGCGTACGGGAAGGACAACCCCGCGTCGATCGTCGGCTCGATCAACTCGGCGCGCGAGAACACGCGCGGCGCCCGCGAAGTCGTCTCGACCGAACTGTGGGAATGCCTGAACGCGACCTGGAACGCGGTGCCTGACCGGCAGCGCTACGCCCGGCGCGCCGGCCCGCACGCGTTCCTGTCGTTCGTCGAGGAGCGCGCGGCGATGTTCGCCGGCCTCGCCGACTCGACGATGTCGCGCGACGACGGCTGGCTGTTCATGGTGCTCGGCCGCTCGATCGAACGCGCCGACATGGTGGTGCGGCTGCTGCTGTCCCGGGTCGCCGACCGCGCGTCCTCCCCGGGCTGGATCACGGTGCTGCGCTCGGCCGGCGCGCAGGACACCTACCTGCGGACCTACCGGGGTGCACTGGACGCCGGCCGCGTCGTGCAGTTCCTGTTGCGGGACACGCTGTTCCCGCGCTCGGTGTTCCACGCGCTGCGGCAGGCCGAGGAGTGCCTCCAGCGGCTCGACCCGGGCGGCGGCTCGCGCAGCAACGAGAAGTCGGAGGCACTGCGGCAGCTCGGCCGGGCCCGCAGCGAACTGGAGTTCCTCCGCCCGTCGGACCTGCTGACCGACCTGCCGCGGCGGCTCGGCGCGTTGCAGACGACGATCCGGGAGATCGGGGAAGCGGTGTCGTTGCAGTACTTCAGCACGTCGCCGTGGGTGGCGTGGAGCGGTGCGGAGGTTTCGCTGTGACGTGGCAGCTGCGGGTGGCGCACCGGACGGGCTACCGGTACGCGACACCGGCGACGCAGTCGTACAACGAGGCCCGGCTGACCCCGCGCTCGGACCGCCGCCAGACGACGGTCGCGACGCGCATCGAGACGACGCCGGCCACCCGGGCCTACCGGTACACGGACTACTGGGGCACGGTCGTGACGTCGTTCGACCTCCACGCGCCGCACACCGAGTTCACCGTGCTGGCGACCTCGGTGGTCGAGACCGCCGACGAAGCGGAGCCGATCCGCACGGCGTCGTGGAAGGACCTGCGGTCCGAGACGGTGATCGACCACCGCACCGAGTACCTGACCCCGACCGACTACACCCCGCGAGACGTCACGCTGGCGCGCGAGGCCCGTTCACTGCGGACGGGCCTCGACCCGGCGGACGCGGTGCTGGCGGTGTGCGAGTGGGTGAACAAGCAGCTCAAGTACCAGCCGGGCACCACCGGCGTCCACTCGACGGCGACGGACGCCTGGCAGGCGCGCGAAGGCGTGTGCCAGGACTTCGCGCACGTGACGCTGGTGATGCTGCGCGCGATCGGCATCCCGGCGCGGTACGTGTCGGGCTACCTCCACACGAAGCCGGACGCGAAACTCGGTGAGGTGGTCGAAGGCGAGTCCCACGCGTGGGTCGACGTCTGGACCGGCGGCTGGTGGGCGTACGACCCGACGAACGCCATCCCGGTCGGCCCGCGGCACGTGTGGGTGGCGATGGGGCGGGACTACGCGGACGTGGCGCCGTTGAAGGGGATTTTCACCGGCGGTGGCCAGTCCACTTTGGACGTCTCGGTGCACCTGACCCGGCTGGCCTAGATGTGATGTCCAGGGAGGTTGGTCAGCCGGGTGACCGGCGGTTTGCCGCCGGTTGAGCTGTGGGGTCGGTGATGATTGTAGAAGTGCAGCCAGCCC